>NZ_CP137161.1 GCF_040581405.1 Komagataeibacter sucrofermentans DSM 15973 | reverse complement strand
TGACGATCAGTTTAGGTTCGGGGTTTCATTGACGCAAGAGCTAGATTCGGGGTTTCGTTGACGCAGATTCGGGGTTCTGGAGTCACTAGATTCGGGGTTTCGTTGACGCAAGCTGCACAAAAACAGTGTTTTTGTATTTTATTTTCAGTCAGTTATGCGTTTGTGGAAAACCCTTAACACTACTATTAACACATAAATTAACACTCAAAGCCTGTGGATAACTTTTCATTCTTTGCAATTTCCAGCTAAATTGAATCTAAGCACCGCCTCTTGGGGATTACGCCCCCGCCGGCTCGCGGCCGTAGGCCGCCCCGATCGTGCTTCGCACGATCTCCCACCCGGCATCCCCATGCTCGCCCTTTCTGGGCTGCGCTAAACGGACACGCCTACGGCGCGAAATCATAATCTGACGATGCAATGCATCGTCTCTCCACCAGCACCTCCCTCTCCCGCGTCGGCGCCTCTGGCGCCCTACGGGGCTCCCGCTCCGCGCTCGCCCGACGCCTGCAACGCCAGAAGAACCGAGCAAAACCGTAATTTGCTCAAGACACACCGGTGTTCAGACGATCATTCAGCAGCTTACGTGTCGCAACATGCCCGCCAGACGCCACAGAATGGCCTTACAGGCGTTACCATGTATAGTGACTGGGTTTGTGGACGATAATGGGCTTACGCTTTGTGCGGCCTCCTATGGCGCTCTGCTGGCTTTGTTAGGGATTAGTGGGCTATCCATTTCTGTCTGACCGTCCAGATATTCTCCTCCTGACTTTTGGAGGGATGGTTCTAATTGAAAAACCCAAGCGTTAGGGATATTGTGCATTATGCCGACGCTTCTACGCATCAATGGATTTCGTGTCGTGATCTACACGGCAGATCATGTGCCAATGTACGTTCACGTCATAAGCGCGGATGCCTGTGGATCTGCTACAGGATCTGCACGGCGCTTCCCTGAATGATCTGGCCGAGATCACCCCGCTGGGGAATGGCCTTCACTGGCCACGTCTTGATGCTGATGTCCTGGTCGAAGGTATGATCCACGGTATCTACGGTTCCCGAAGCTGGATGGCAGCACAGATGGGACGTGTAGGCGGATCTTCCGCCAGTCCCGCAAAGGCGGCGGCCGCACGTCGGAATGGTGCGAAAGGCGGTCGGCCCAGAAACGTCGCGTAAGGCACGGTTTCTGATATTTTTCCAATCCGTCAGGCCTGTAGACTTTTGCGAACTTTAATTCAGGGACCAGCAGCGTGATGTTGGGACATTCTGATCTGTTCCGGGAGTTGGGGCCGTCAAAACGCAGAGTAAGGTCTGTTTCTGCCGGGTCAGCGTGAAGAGGGCTCCTGAGCCGCCATAATCCGCTGTAGTCGTAATCCGGTAGCCTTTGGTCAACAGACTGGCCAGAGAGTCCTGCACGGGTTTGAGCGTTGTTGGTACCGACAGGGGGGCATAGGGAGATTTAACGCCTGACTGAGGCAGCCAGTCCCCTGTGTTCCGGGCAAAGCCTGATGCCGGGAGGAGGAGAAGCGGCAGGGCAGTGAAAGTCAGTATACGCTTTTTCAAGATAACTCTCCTGATCAGATCCAGAGCTGTCGGCGGATGTTGATCAAGTCGCGCAATTTCTGGTCCTTGAGATTCTGTAAGATCTGTTCGTGATCAACCGGGTTATCTGGTGGCATAGCGGCGATGTTGCGATCGCACAGAGCTGTTTCCCCTGGCAGATCGTCACGGTACCAGAGCCAGAGGTCGATCGCCGCCTTGTCCCGGTCATTGGCACTGTGCAAACGGTAGCCGCGATACAGACGGCTCTGCTCTTTATCGTAACCCTGCGAGGTTGTGCCGAGCTCCTGTTCCACGAACTCTCCGAGTATGGAGAAGCAGGCATGAAACATGCGCTCATCAGCATCAGGATTGTCCGGTTCTTCCTGTCTGTCTGGCAGGTTATCCGTCATGGCTGTTCTTTCCTTTCTGCATGCTCTTTTTCGGCATCGAAGGCATGAAGCCCTGCGCGTCTCCATCGTGTTTTCAGATCAGCCGGAGTGGTCTCATTGCCTTCCCGAAGCTGCCCCGCAATGTCCAGAAATGCTCCGAGCATGGTGGCGCGGTCATCGTCGGTCAGATCGACCAGTCCCGCCTTCTGGACAAGCCCACCCAGTTCGATCAGATGACGGGTGCGTTCGCGTCGCGCCTTCGCCCAGTCGCGCATGTCGGTGCGTGCCTTTCGTGCCTGATGGCGATGGATCAGGGCCGCCTGCTTCCTGATCCGTCTTTCAAGCGCCAGAAGCTCCATTCTGATCGTTTCCGGTTCCTTTCCGGCCGCCTTTTTTTGTGCCAGCCTGAAAGAACGCCGCTCCCCGTTCGGTCCACCTCGCGACGGCTTCGGGTTTGCCGTCCGCCTGTTCGACAGCCGCAAGCAGTACCCCGGCCAGCGCCTCAATCGACAGGGTATCGGCTCCCGTCGCCTCGACCAGTTCGCCGAGCTGGATTGTTCGTTGCGCCTTAAGCTGCTTCGCCTTTTCCTGAAGCGCCTTCAGTTCCGCATCAATGTCCCGTGGCTTACGCATTTTCTGCCTCTTGTCCTGCTGATCTGTGCCATACTCTACCACATAGGCGAGAACCGCGTCACTCATCCAGAGCAATCAGCCCTTGCGGCGCAATAAAATATGAGTGCGCGCTTATACGTCACTTCGTGACATGCGCTTAAATGGTGTGATATGATCGCATCCATGGCGATCTATCACCTACATGCAAAGGTCATCAGCCGCGCCACCGGACGGAGCGCCGTGGCGGCGGCAGCCTATCGTGCAGCGTCCCGCCTGCATGATGTGCGGCTGGATCGCGACCATGACTTTTCCAACAAGAGCGGCGTGGTGCATTCCGAGATCCTGCTGCCTGATGGCGCGCCGGAACGGTTTCTTGATCGTGCGACCCTATGGAATGAGGTCGAGGCGATCGAGAAGCGCAAGGATGCCCAGCTTGCCCGCGAGGTGGAGTTTTCAATCCCGCGCGAAATGACCCAGGCGCAGGGGATCGCGCTGGCACGGGATTTCGTGCGGGAGCAGTTCGTGGAACGCGGCATGGTGGCCGATCTCAATGTGCATTGGGATATTGGTGAGGACGGACAGGCGAAGCCCCATGCGCATGTGATGCTGTCCACGCGGTCCGTGGATGAGAACGGGTTTGGTGCAAAAGAGCGGTCGTGGAATGACAAAGAACTCCTGCTGACATGGCGGGAGCGATGGGCGTCACTTGCCAATGAACGGCTGGCCGAGCTGGACCTAGACGTGCGGATCGATCATCGGTCGTTCGCGGCCCAGGGGATCGACCTTGAGCCGCAGAACAAAATCGGTCCGGCCGGGATGCGCCGGGAAGAGCGGGGCGAGGATGCGGAACGGGTCGCTGATCATCTGGAGATCGCGCGACGCAATGGGGAAAGGTTGCTGGCCGAGCCGCATGTGGCGCTGGAGGCACTGACCCGGCAGCAGAGCACATTTACCCGGCAGGATCTGGCGCGGTTCGTGGACCGGCAGACGGTGGATGCTGAACAGTTTACGGCCGTCATGGTTCGGGTGGAGGCATGTTCGGAGCTGGTCGCGCTCGGGAAAGACGGGCACGGGCGGGAGCGGTTCTCCACGCGCGCGATGGTCGGGGTCGAGCAGCGTCTGGAAGAAGCGTCGCTCGCGATGGGGCTGTCCCAGGGGCATGCGGTGCCGCTGGCGGTGCGTCGGGCAGCGATGCAGCATTCTGGTCTTGGGGACGAGCAGGCGCTGGCGGTGGGCGAGGTCACGAAGTCCCGCGACCTGTCCGTGGTGGTCGGGTATGCCGGGACGGGGAAGAGCACCATGCTGGGTGTGGCCCGTGCGGCATGGGAAGAGGCCGGGTACCGGGTGCGCGGGGCGGCGCTGTCGGGGATTGCGGCGGAAGGGCTGGAAGCGGGGTCCGGGATTGAGAGCCGGACGCTGGCGTCTCTGGAGCGTGCGTGGGAACGTGGGTTCGACCTGCTGGAGCGCGGGGACGTGCTGGTGGTGGATGAGGCCGGCATGGTGGGGTCACGGCAGATGGAGCGGGTTCTGTCTGTCGCCCGCGAAGCCGGGGCCAAGGTGGTGCTGGTGGGTGATCCCGAGCAGTTGCAGGCGATCGAGGCGGGTGGTGCGTTCCGGGCGGTGGCCGAGCGGGTCGGGTCGGTGGAAATCACCACCGTACGCCGGCAGCGTGAAGGCTGGCAGCAGGCGGCTACGAAGGAGCTTGCGACCGGGCGGACAGAGCAAGCGCTGGGACGCTATGAGGCGGCTGGCCTGGTGCGCGGGCATGACACGCTGGAAGAGGCGCGGGCCGGGGTGATCGCGGGATGGAATGCTGCCCGTCAGGCTGCGCCAGAAGAAAGCCAGATCATGCTGGCGCACCGGCGTGATGATGTGCGGGCGCTGAATGCGGCGGCACGGGAGATCCGCAGGGAGGCAGGTGAGCTGGGTGACGGCGTGCTGGTGCCGACCGCCCAGGGCGAGCGGGTGTTCGCGGACGGGGAGCGGGTCTACTTCCTGCGCAATGACCGGGCGCTGAGGGTAAAGAACGGCACGCTGGGCACGGTGCGGGGCATCGAGGGATCGGCTGAGGCTGGGGATCTCGCAATGTCAGTGCAGCTCGACGGGCCGGGTGGTGCCGGGACTGGCCGGGTCGTGTCCGTGTCGGTGGCGGAGTATGACGCGCTGGATCATGGCTATGCGGCCACCATCCATAAATCGCAGGGTGTGACGGTGGATCGGGCGCATGTGCTGGCGACGGGGAGCATGGATCGGCACGGGGCCTATGTGGCGCTATCGCGGCATCGGGAGAGCGTGTCCGTCCATTGGGGCCGGGATGATGTGGGCGACCGGGACGGGCTGGTGAAGCAGCTGTCGCGCGAGCGGCTGAAGGATACCACGCTGGATTACCCGCATGTCCGGGATCAGGATGCCGGATTTGCGCGGCGGCGCGGGCTGCATGTCCCCGAGAGCGAGATCGTGGTGGAGCGTGAGAAGGCCGCCTCTGGCCCCCGGCAGGACAGGCAGGCCGAAGGTGTGCCTATGCCAGAGCCTGCGTCGGCACAGCAAAAACGCGGGATGTTCGATGGACTGGACCTGTCCGTGCGGCCGGGGCGTCGCACGGCGGAAAAAGACGTGTCGGCCGGGATGGATGTCGGGGCCGGAACAGAAAAGAGTGGGGAAGGGCATGAAGCGCCCGTCTCCCGCTTTGCGGGGTTGCGGCTGCGGCGTGTCCGGCGTGAGATGTTGCCCGCCATCCTGGACGGTTTTGTACCGGGGAGTGATCCTCTGCATCAGGCGGTGGAGCGGTATGCGCGGGCCTGGGTGGATGTGGAGCGCATGGTGCGCAAGGAACTGCCGGTACTGGCGTGTCAGAAGAAGGCGCTGTCTGAGGCCGGTCGGGATCTGGAGCGGGTCCGGCGTGGCGGGGTAGCAGATCTGCGGGCGGCGCTGAAACATCAGCCGGAGATCCGGCAGGCGTTGCATGGTCTGGAAGGTCCGGCGCGGGCGCGCAGGCTGGTTGCGGGGCTGGAGCATGAGGCGCGGGTGCGGACGAGTCCGGAGCTGCGGGCTGAGCGGTTCGTGAAGGCGTGGGACGGGCTGAGCCGGGAGCAGCAGGGTGCGGCGCTCAAGGAATTGAAGCGGGACGTGCCGCTTGCGTCCCTTCTGCGGGAGAAAAGCCGCGAGCTGGGGATCAGGAAGGGATCGACGCTCGATCACGGGTTGCATCCCCCTCAGCGGGAGCACTCCCTCTCACGCTCCAGGTCGCGGGATCGGGGCTGGGATATGGGGATGTAATCTGCTTGAGAGAGGATGTATTGATGTGTATAATTTTCACTGGAGATACACATCATGCGAACCAACATCATTATTGACGATACCCTCATGACAGATGCGCTGAAGGCGTCTGGCGTCAAAACCAAGAAAGAAGCCGTCGAACTCGGATTGCGGACGCTGATCAAGTTGAATCAGCAGCGGCAACTGCGTTCCATGAAGGGCAGGCTGGAGTGGCGGGGTGATCTCGACGCCATGCGTTCCGACGCATGATTCTGGTCGATTCATCGGTCTGGATCGATTTTTTCAGAGGTACGGTGACGCCACAGGTTGATGCTCTGGACCGGTTGCTGGGAGAGGAACTGGTCGCCATTGGGGATCTGATGATGACGGAAGTTCTTCAGGGATTTGCGAGCGAACGGGATTTCAACAAGGCGCGGAGACTGCTTGGCGCTCTGGATCTGGTCGAGATCGGGGGGCGTGATGTCATGATCGAGGCGGCACGATATTTCCGTGACCTGCGCGCCAGAGGCATTACCATCCGGAAAACCATTGATACCCTGATTGCCACACGATGCATCGTAAGCGGGTATCGGCTTCTTTACAGTGACCGGGACTTTGATCCGTTTGTGACACATCTGGGGCTGGAACGGGTTGTCTGATTTTGGCGTGGTGACTGGAGAGGACATGGAGAAAAAAGAAGCGGCCGTTCGGTTGGGATCGTTTCTGGTGTCCATCGGTCGTGAGGTCGGTGTGCGTGATCAGGATATCGCGGTCTTGCAGACCCGCGATCAGACCCCGGCCAAGGCAATGACCTTCGAATGATCCTGCGGCTTGATACCAACGTGATCCTGGAGACGTGGAGGCCCGTCCCGGAGCCGCGTGTTCTGGCCAGCCGCGACGTGTCGCCTTTTGAGGCAGCCGGTGTGCGGGTTCTTAATCCATGGGAGCGCCTCTGATGTCAGAGGAAGAGTCGGCGCAGCGTGCGTTTGAGGATCTGCGTGCTGAAATATCGGTGCTCCGCCGCAGTATGGAAGCGTTGCCGCAGGCATGGCGGGACAATCGGCCGCCGGATTACACGGAGGATCTGGCCCGTGTCGTGAAGGCCATGAATGCAGTTGGTGCGCGAATGGAGGCGATCGAGGCCACTCCGATGCTGAAGATGACGCCACAGGCGTATGGGCAGGGGATACGTCAGGCGGGGCTTTCTGCCAGTCAGGAGATGCAGGCAGCGTTTCAGAAAGCGATAGGTGAGGTTCAGGGGGAACGTCGGGTTCTTGCCAATATCATTGGTCAGTCCCGTCAGCAGGATCGTCAGAACTGGTGGCTGTTAGGGGTGGGTCTTGCCTGTCTTGTTGTAGGGATCGGGTTATCGCCTGTGCTGGCGTATCTCCTGCCTTCTTCTATCGGGACGCGGGTGGCATCCTTTATTGTCGGGGAGAAAGATCGCTGGAACTCTGGGGCCATGATGATGGCGGTCAGCAATCCTGAAGGCTGGCAACGTGTACGTGAGGACAGCCAGCTGGTTGAGGCCAACAGAGACAGGATTGCAGCTTGCCAGAAAGTGGCCTCGGGTCAGGAAAAAACTCAGAAATCCTGTGTCATCACCATTCCGGCACAACAGGAATAGTTTTGAGGGATAAAAGCCGACAGCAGAATATGACATGTCAAAGAAACTGGATTTCTTTGACGGATCATCCTGACGTGTTAGAAAAAACGCACATTGCTACCACGTCAGGATGTCATGTTAACGCCAACCTACCTTATTCGGCCTTTGCCGCCTCAGGCGGAGATAGAAACGGTTCCGGTTCTCAGGGCGTTGGTCGAGGCCAATAAGGCTCTGGCGGAACTGAAGGGTCGGGCGGCAACCATTCCCAATCAGGGGATCCTGATTGATACGCTGGCTTTGCAGGAAGCCAAGGCGTCCTCGGAAATCGAGAATATCGTCACCACCCAGGATGAACTTTTCCAGGCGGATCTGTTTCCTGAGGGGCCGGATTCAGTGGCGGCCAAGGAAGTCGCCCTGTATCGAGATGCCTTGCATCTGGGGTTTCGGCAGCTGAAGGAAACCGACGGACTGATCCTGAACAAGGGGCTGATCGCGATTTTCCAGAGGCTCAAGAAGCGGGGAGATGGGTTTCGAAACACCCCGGGAACGGCCCTGAAGAACGAGCGCACTGGGGAAGTAGTCTTTGTGCCGCCGCAGGATGGGCGGGAGATTATCCGGCATATGTCGGATCTGGAGCGGTTCGTGAATGATGACGGGCGCTGTGATCTGGATCCGCTTATCAAGATGGCCCTGATCCACCATCAGTTTGAGAGCATCCACCCGTTCCCGGATGGGAATGGCCGTGTCGGGCGGATCCTGAACGTGTTGTATCTGACCCGGACTGGCCTCCTGGATATCCCGATCCTCTATTTGTCGCGCTACATCACCCGCCACAAGGATGAGTATTATCATCTGTTGCAGAAGGTGCGGGATGAAGGCGCATGGGAGGCGTGGATCCTCTACATGCTGCGTGCCGTGGCTGAGACATCCAGGATCACCCTGGAGCTGATTGAAGGCATGCGGGCGCAGATGGCCACCATGAAGCAGCGGATGCGCACGGAACTGCCCAAAATTTACAGCCAGGAGTTGCTGAACAACCTGTTCCGGCATCCCTACACGAAAATCGAGTATGTTCAGGCGGACCTGAGTATCGCCCGTCAGACGGCAGGGAAATATCTCGACCAGCTCTCAGAGAAAGGCTTGCTGTCCAAGCACCGCTCAGGGCGGAGCAATTATTATATCAACGCACCTCTGGTCCGCCTCTTCCTGGAGGTGTCCGGTGGCGCATGAAATGTATGATCTGTTTTTCGAACGTATGGAATTTTACGCATGAATCCCGTTGAGATTGAAGAAGCTGTCTCCCGGATTGCCGAGGCACCTTTTAATCCCGGGGAATTTCCATTCGAATTCCTGCAAGCGTTCGGAAACCGCGATGTCACGATCAAGCGGCTCCGTAAGGATAACCGCTCGGACGTTTCTGGAGCGGTGCTCCAGCGCAACAACATCCATCTGGCCGTTTGTCCTGAGGGGCATGTTGCCCAGACCCTGAACCTGCTGAGGGAAAGCCCCAAGACCCAGTCAGCCAAGGCACGGTTTCTGTTGGCCACGGATGGAGTGACGTTTGAGGCGGAAGACCGCACGGAAGATGAGCACATTACAGATGTGTTCACGCATCTGGCTGATCGGTTCGGGTTTTTCCTGCCCCTGGCGGGCATTACCACCGTTCAGAAGATCAAGAACAACCCGATCGACGTTAAGGCTACGTCACGCCTGAACCGTCTTTATGTCGAACTTCTGAAGGAAAACTCCGACTGGGCAACGGAAGAACGCCGTCACGACATGAATCATTTCATGGCGCGTCTCATTTTCTGCTTTTTTGCCGAGGATACCGGGATCTTCCTGAACAATCTGTTTACCAGAACCATCCAGACCATGACGGAAGGGGCCACGGATCAGACGCATGAGGTCATGGCCGAGCTGTTCCGGACAATGGATCTGGATACACGCAATGACGATCGTGACAAGGGCGGGGTCAAATCCTGGGCCAGGGATTTTCCGTATGTAAACGGGAATCTGTTTTCCGGGGCAACGGACTGCCCGAAATTCAATAAACTGGCCCGCACCTATCTTCTGCGTGCCGGTGAGCTGAACTGGGCGCAGATTAACCCGGATATCTTCGGATCCATGATCCAGGCCGTTGCGGATGAAGGAGAGCGCGGTGCGCTAGGGATGCATTACACCAGTGTGCCCAACATCCGCAAAGTGCTGAATCCGCTGTTTCTGGATGGCCTGCGTGAGGAACTGGAAAAGGCAGGCCAGAATACTCAAAAGCTGCATGCCCTGAAGGCGCGTCTGTCCGGTATTCGGGTGTTTGATCCGGCCTGTGGATCCGGCAATTTCCTGGTGATTGCCTACAAGGACATGCGGGACATTCAGAGTGAGATTGATGACCGTCTGAAAATAGAGCGGGCGGAACGGAAATCCGTCATTCCTCTGGCTAATTTCTATGGGATTGAGATCCGTGACTTTGCGGTGGAAATCGCGCGCCTATCGCTTCTTATCGCTGAGTTCCAGAGTGATGAAATTCATATCGACCAGAAACAGGCTCGCCTGAATGTGCTGCCCCTGAAGGATACGGGGCATATCATCTGCGGGAATGCCCTGGAGCAGGACTGGTTCGATGTTTGTCCGCCTCAGGAGGGCTCGGAAACCTATATCTGTGGCAATCCTCCCTATAAGGGTAGTCAATGGCAATCGGCTGAACAGAAAGCGGATCTGGAGCAGATTTTCGGGCAGCGTACGAAATCCTGGAAGTCTCTGGATTATGTTGCGGGCTGGTTCATGAAGGCTGCGGATTATGGCCAGAAAACGGGTTCTTCCAGCGCATTTGTGAGCACGAATTCCATCTGTCAGGGACGGCAGGTTCCCATTCTCTGGCCTCTAATATTTTCTCAGGGTTATGAGATCAGTTTTGCCCATACATCGTTCAAATGGGCCAATCTGGCGGCTCATAATGCAGGTGTGACGGTCGCTATCATTGGGATTGCTCCTGTTTCAGATCGTCCCAAAATTCTCTTCTCAAACGGAGCAGACGGGAAAACGATCCGGCAGGAGACAATGCATATCAATGCCTATTTAGTGTCTGGTGTAAACGTGGAAATTGAGGCCAGAACAAAACCGTTAGCTGATGTTGCCGAGATGCAAGTAGGCAATCATCCATACTATGGCACGGCACTGATATTCTCGAATGACGAGGCAAGATCAATTATTGAGGGAAACCCAGCGGCGTCGAGATATATCCGGCCACTCTATGGTTCCAAGGAATTCATCTCAGCCTCGCCACGTTCATGCCTCTGGATTCAAGACAACGAGGTATCCGAAGCTCTGACGATACCGCAAATTGCTTCGAGAGTTCATGATGTGGCCGTTGCGCGGCGAGCAGCTAAACAGGACAAGTCAGCGCAAAAGCTTGCCAACACACCACATAAATTTAGAGAACAAATCGCGGCCACTGATCATATAATTGTCATACCAAAAGTGAGTTCGGAGAATAGGCCATTCCTTCCCGTTGGTATGCTTGGCGCAAATTGTATTGTTCAAGAGAAAGTATTTGGCATTTACGATGTTCCTCTCTGGAATATGGCGCTGATTGCCTCTCGCCTTCATTGGGTGTGGATTGGTACAGTTTGCGTCCGTATGCGTACGGATTTTTCATATTCGAACACTTTGGGCTGGAACACCTTTCCTGTTCCGACTTTGACGGAAAAGAACCGCGCTGATCTGACCCGTTGTGCCGAGGATATTCTTCTGGCGCGTGAGGCGCATTTTCCGGCCACGATTGCCGATCTGTATGATCCTGACAAAATGCCAGACAATCTGCGGGCTGCTCATGACCGCAATGATGAGGTGCTGGAGCGGATCTATATCGGTCGGCGTTTCCGCAATGATACGGAGCGTCTGGAAAAGCTGTTCGACCTCTACAGCAAGATGATCGCCAAAAAGGGCGGCAAGACGAAAAAGAAGAAGGACGCTGCCTGATCCATGACGATCAATCCGGTTATTCCCGCTGTTTCCCTGCGTACCGGCCAGACAGGTCAGTCTGCCAGAACCAATGAGCTGGGCATGCGGCCCATGCAGGAAGCAGTCTATGAGAAACGGGGTGAGCAATATCTTCTCATCAAGTCACCGCCCGCTTCTGGTAAATCCCGTGCCCTGATGTTTGTTGCCCTCGACAAGCTGACACATCAGGGCGTGAAAAAAGCCCTGATTGTCGTGCCGGAACGCTCGATCGGGGGCAGCTTTATGAGCGAACCGCTGAGAAAATTCGGCTTCTGGGCAGACTGGATTGTCCAGCCGAAGTGGAATCTGTGCAACGCTCCTGGTTCAGATGAAGGACAGGTCGCACGGTCCAAGGTCAAAGCTGTTGGTGAGTTTCTGAAGAGTGAAGATCAGATTCTTGTCTGCACCCACGCGACGTTCCGGTTCGCTGCGGAAGAACTGGGTATCGCAGCCTTCGATGGGTGTCTGGTGGCGGTTGATGAATTCCACCATGTCAGCGCAGACCCGAAAAACAGGCTGGGATATTATCTCAATCAGCTGATTGCCCGTGGGGAAACGCACATCATCGCCATGACCGGCTCCTATTTCCGTGGGGATGCCGTTGCTGTGCTGTCCCCGGAAGATGAAGGGAAATTCGAGACAGTCACTTACACCTACTATCAGCAGCTGAACGGGTATCAGTATCTGAAAGAGCTGGATCTGGGATATTATTTCTATACCGGCTCCTATCTGGATGCGATTGACCGGGTGCTGGATGGCACGCGCAAAACGATCGTGCATATTCCCAATGTCAATTCACGCGAAAGCACGACCCAGAAGCACAAGGAAGTCGAGCATATCCTGTCCGTCCTGGGAGACTGGGAAGGAGAGGATATAGAAACAGGATTTCATCTGGTGCGCCGTACCGATGGCCGGGTGCTTCGTATCGCCGATCTGGTGGAAGATGAGCCTGTCCGGCGCAACAAGGTTGTGTCCGCCCTGAAGGATCCGGCGCAGAAGAACAACCGCGATCATGTGGACATCATCATTGCGCTGGGGATGGCCAAGGAAGGGTTTGACTGGATCTGGTGTGAGCAGGCGCTGACGGTTGGATACCGCTCCAGTCTTACGGAGATCATTCAGATCATTGGCCGCGCTACCCGTGATGCACCAGGAAAGACGCGGGCCGAATTCATCAACCTGATTGCTGAACCGGATGCGTCCCAGGAAAAAGTGACGGATGCGGTCAATGACATGCTCAAGGCCATTGCCGCCAGCCTGCTTATGGAACAGGTGCTGACCCCGCGTTTCGAGTTTACGCCGAAGACCGCAGAAAGTGCGCCTCTGGATGGCTATGATTATGGGGAAGAAGGCTACAAGCCAAACGGCACGAATGTTGGCTTCAATGCGCAGACCGGCCAGTTCCATATGGAGATCAAGGGGCTGGTTTCCCCCAAAAGCCCGGAAGCGCAGCGGATCTGCCGGGAAGACCTGAACGAAGTTGTGGCGTCTTTTGTGCAGGACAAGCCTTCCTTGGAGCATGGTTTGTTCGATGAGGAAACAGCCCCTCAGGAACTGACACAGGTCAGGCTGGGGAAAATCATTCGGGATCGGTATCCCGAGCTTTCGGATGAGGATCAGGAGGCTGTGCGCCAGCATGCCGTGGCGGCATTCAATCTGACCCAGAAGGGGCAGAAGGCCGCGGAAGAGGTCACGCAGGCTGCCGGGGGCGAGGAGAAGATTGGTGGCAATACAGCCCTGATTGAGGGGATGCGGAAGATTGCCATGAATGTCCGGGATCTGGATATTGACCTGATTGATGCGATCAATCCGTTTGAGGAAGCCTACAAGATCCTGGCCAGGAGCATGAATGCACAGACCCTCAAACAGGTTCAGGAGGTTATTGCCAGTCGTCATATTGCTCTGACGATTGAGGAAGCCAGGGATCTGGCAAAGCGTGCGCTTCTGTTCAAAAAGGAAAGGGGACGCCTTCCTGAGCTGACATCTCCCGATGCGTGGGAACGTAAGATGGCAGAAGGGGTGGCGGTTCTGGCGCGTAAGACGGCAGAGGAACGGGCGAATGGCTGATCTGAGCGATGAAGAGCTTCTGGCCGAACTTGGTGTCTCGCTTGAGGCTAAAAAGAAGGCTGCGCTGACCGCCGAGGAAGAGCGGATTATTGCCGGGTTTGAGGATATCTGCCGTTTCTATGAGGAACATGGGCATGCGCCTGCGCATGGAAAGGACAGGGATATCTTTGAACGGCTTTATGCCGTGCGTCTGGATCGGATCCGGGCTTTGGAAAAATGCCGGTCATTGCTGTCACAGCGTGATCTGCATGGGCTTCTGAATGTTTCCGGGATGGACACTGAGAGTCCTGATCCCGATACGCTGGACGATGATGCGCTTCTGGCTGAACTGGGCATTGAGGCCGAGCCAGAGGCTGACTCCATCACTGTCCTGAAGCATGTGAAATCACGCGCAGAAGTTCGGGCAGCGGAAGAAATTGCCAGCCGCGAACCCTGCAAGGATTTTGAAGCCTTCCGGCCTTTGTTCGCACAGGTACAGGAGGATCTGAAATCAGGCGTGCGGGAAACACGTCCCTTTGGGCAGGAAGCCGGTATTCGGCAGGGAGAATTCTTTATCCTGAAAGGGCAGATGGTTTATGTCGCGCATGTCGGGGAAGAGTTCGAGACAGAATACGGTCGCAGAGACAGCCGTCTGCGGGTCATCTATGACAACGGGACTGAAAGCGATGTCCTGCTGAGGTCGCTCCAACGGGCTCTCTATAAGGATGAGGCGGGTCGTCGGATTACAGATCCGACTGTCGGGCCTTTGTTCGGGACAACCGTTGAACCGGATGATCTGGAAAGTGGCACGATCTATGTGCTGAGAAGTCTGTCAGATAACCCGTATATCGCGCAGCATCGTAACCTGATCCACAAGATCGGGGTGACGGGAGGCGATGTGAAAAAACGGATCGCCAACGCCAGGCATGATGCCACCTATCTGCTGGCTGATGTGGAAGTCGTGGCGACCTACAAGCTCTTCAACATTAACCGCACGAAGCTGGAAAAGATCTTTCATAGGGTTCTGGCGCCTGCACAGATTGATCTGACGATTCAGGATCGGTTTGGGCATCCCGTGCAGCCGAAAGAATGGTTTTTGGTTCCGATAAATATCGTGTCTCAAATAGTGGATAAAATATCAGATGAAAGTATTGACGGTTTCATTTATGATCCAAAGACGGCTGGTTTGGTGAAAGCATAATGGCATATGATGTCGGCTTCCGCCTCTTATGAGACATACGAACACGCCGTATTAATCCCGAAAGCGGACTATTTATTCTGATAGGCTTTATCTAAAAACTGAAATGGTTAAATATCTTAATTATTAATGTAATTTCTTCCGAGAAATTTTATAAATTCTGATTATTTTCGGAATATTAAAGGAACATAATAGTTGGAATCTAACGAAGGAATAGAAAAGCGGATCAATGAAGCGCGTAAGTTGGGCCACGTGAGCTCTTCCGAGTGGCAGTCTTACACATGGAAGAATGAGCTATCCGAACAGCGTCGCAGAATTATTACGCACCTTGGCGAAGCACTTGCTGAGGAGGAGACCGACTACAACCCCTATCATATGCTAGAAAGGGCGGTAGGAGTTGCCGCGATATGCATGAGACGGTTGATCGAATGCCGGCTGGTGACGGATCGTTTTTGCACAACGCCGCTGGAGGTTCACGAGATTATGCGCAAGAAGGATGCGGAATGGCGTGAACCGTTCGTAAGTCGCACTGCAAGCGGGATATACAACAACTATGATATGACAGTGCGGAAGCTTGAGAGAGTAAAGCCGAAAACAATTTCCGACAAAATGCTGCACGCACGGGTTATAGGCGTTCTTTCCGGGAGCGACTATTTGCCAGACGGCTTGTTGGTCGCATCAGATACGCAGAGCAAGAAACAGCTTTTTCATTTCTCGCCATGTGAGATTGCAGGTATCTTCGATGCGTTTTTGGAGGATAAAGTCCGCCAGGTCTCTGATGGGTATTTGGATCAGGATGGCCAGTTCTTGGGAACTGGAAAGGTGTTCGCGACAAGAAAATAGCCAGAACTTGTGCTCCGAGTTCACAGGTGCTCAATGTTCCCTGTTCAAGACGTCCGCTTATCGAAGCCCATCCATCAACAGCAGACACTTCGCTGTCCCCTCAAGGAACATGAAGCGGACAGGCGGCAGACGCCTACAACGCAGACATCAAAGTGGTGATGGCGGTCGCCCGAAAGTCGACATTGTCAGGCGAACGGCGATAGACAGAGTTTGGGACAAACCGGCCGTTCCGAGGTTGTGCCTCGAATGGCCGCTATACCCCCGACATCCGACATAGAGAAAGTGTCGTCCGCTTCACGGAAATGTGCAAGGCTGGCCGAATGCGGTCCTGGGCTATCGGTGGTCGAGAGTGGAAGCGGACGTCCGCAACGCTTAGATGTCATCTCAGTTTGACCAAGGCGACCTTGGCGTCCTACCAAAAACTTGGAGTTCGAAGCGTCTGGAGAGCACACCCGAGACAGAGCGCTTAATGATCGGCAACGGGCGAGTGCTGTTCGAGGCCGACAAGCTGAACGACGAGAGCCTCCCGCCGAGTTTGAGCCGCCTAGGGTAAGGGCACCCACGTTCAGCCTGTTGTCGCCGCGTTTGTGCCCGCCCGTTCTCGTAGGATTCGGCGTAAAAACTGAGGCGGCATGGTGCGGACGTGAAACTCCTCTTGCGGGATTACCCCGGCGTTCAATGCGGCGGTCATCCGATGAACGTGGAGGGCCCACTCAGGATCTCGCAACGGCAACCTGCCCACGTTCACGAGAGGCGGTGGGGACATGCGATTCCGAAACAGAGGCATCTTAAGGGCCCGACGTGGCCGCTGCGTCTGCACATTGATGACCTTCGCCCGCTTGGTTCCTTCGAGCCGGACCTCGTCCTCCCAGACCGACACCTGCTCATTCCCACGAAGTTCTGCAAGTCGATCATGATCCGGCGTCCAGCGCGGCGGATCGTTGCCGGGCCTGAAGTAGATGTTGTCCAGCGCGTTGGCCCATTGGAACTCGTTGAGGGCCATCACGATGCTCGCCGAGGGCAACTTAACGACGTTACTGGCCGGGTTACCCAGCGAATAGGCTTTTTCGTCGTACAAGACGACTGCGTACTCGGGCGAGATGGGCATGACAAACTGCAGGCCGAGATTCGCCAAGCCAAGAACCGAGACGTCCGCGCCGTTGTAGAGCCCGTTGTGCTTGACGGCCGGGTGGTCGCCCAAAACAAAGGGCGTCGAGCTCACATTGTGGAGAAGCTTGATCTTCAGATCGAGAATCACAGGAGTTTCCAGGAGCGCTGGCCGGAGCGCCTGCGCGGCGGGCTCGGTGAGTTCAATAGTTAGATCGTCGAGCACGGCGAGAAGTTCGGGCTCGGTCAGCGTGTACCGTAGCATCAATTTGCCGACCTTGTTGGCCATCTCATTAGCCGCGGCGGCGGCCTGTGCCGTCCGCGCCGACTGGATGAGCAGGAAGGTCGCTAGCACGCGGTGATCGTCGCTGTATCGCTTCGGGGGCAAGCCGGTCGCGATCATCCGTCGCAGGACAGAGCTGGCACCGCCTTCGATCTGCCCCAGAGCGTGCTCGGCCTTTCCGTCGCGGCCGTAGAACCAATCCCGGCAGGCTTGATGCTTGAGGCTCGCTCCTGTGACGATTCTGCCAGAGCGTAAGTTGTAAAGACCAACCGATGAGCCATTGACGGAGAAAAATCGCAGCAGGAATTGTGGCACGAAGTGATGGCTCTTGTTCTGCGGCATCGGATTTGAAATCCCCTTCCAAGCTCATAGCGACGAGCCTGACCGTGTATACAGGTGCACGCATTCTGCTCAGTCAAAGTTCGAATCTCGCCAAGCGGACTAAGAACGATGAAGATGGGCATCATGCTTACGTCATAGCGACCTTAGGCTTGCTATGCTTCTCATCTTGGCGAAGGCAACGTTGGCGTGTCGGATTTCTGTCCAGAGATATTGTCAATCCAATCCAGAATTCCGTCGAGCACGGCGTGCTTCACGGGAAACCAAGTTCCAGTTCTCATGCGTGCGATAAGGGTATGAAGCGCACTGATAAAGGCATCTGCTGATGTGAAATGATGGGTGAAAGCGTGAAAAGAATTGTAATCCATAACGAGGCCGCCGCCGCTCAACCCTGCGAGCTTCCCGCACGCCGTCGCATAGACGTCACCCTCATCATCGAAAAGCTCCTTTACGATGGCTAGCCCGATGATCTGACGCCGTCCGATGGAGACTTCGACGTCTTTACCGCCTACGACCAGTCTCGCTACCGCTTCGCGACCAAGATACCGAGCCGCACCGTTGATCTGGCGGATAGCGTCGTCGACTTCCTTACGGGTCGCACGTCTCTTGCGATCAAGGGAGCGACTAAGACCAGCTTCCGTAATCGGACTGTCCTTGGCCTGAATGAGAATGGCGACGGATTCGGTCAGCACGAGATGGTCAAGTATCTCCTTGGACGTATCCTTACGTAGCGGATTCATCATGATACTCTCCGGCTTGAATGCACGTAACAAGCAAACCGAGATGTCGCGTTCCTGAAAATAGCCCGGATTAGTGCGCGTCAAAGAGTCGTGCCGGAATCCTGTACTTCCCTGGTAGCCATTCACTTCGGGTGTCATGTCGAGGACAAGGATATCATTGGGCGCCAGCTCACTCTTGAACACCGCTTGAATGGCACGATCATCGTCATCGCGCGTTCTCTGTCCGAACCAGTTTATCAAGACCTGATGAACGCTTTTAGCCGTTTCAGGATGGTAGGTGAGCAGATGAATCTCCTCCTTGTCGGTGAGGCAGCTCCCACCATCCTCTAGAGCCGTCCTGAAGCTCATCCACTCATAGTTCTGGTCATCGAAGAAGTAGATATCGACCTCATCATACTTGAGAATGGCGAGCATCTCGCGGGAGAATGAGTCGTCTCCAAACAGAGGGGAGCGGATAATCAATGGCTGATCGTCATCATCAAAAAAGGCTGTAACTAGTGCAGTGGTCGTGACCGTCGTGGATGGGAGTGCCGGCAGGTACAGGGCAAATCCACCATTCATCTTCGCCGCTAATATTGCTTCTTTCTGCGTTTTTATAATCAGAGAATATTTCTCGTCCGTGCGAAGTCGAATAGGCATCAGGCCGCCGGCAAACTGCCCGACAAGCGACCTCACTTCAGGATGAAGGACAGTCAGCATAAACGCCTCCGGGTTAGTAGGTTGCATTGCAGAATTTCATCGCCCAGGATCGACGCCCAAACTAGATGATATCGTCGGCTTTCAGTAGAGTCTTAAGGGTTATTTGAACGATCGGAATAGAGTGAAGACCTTCGCGGGTATCGTCCATATGAATGTCCGGTTTTATCGATCGTCCTGTACAAATCCGACCTTCCGTTTACCCCCCCCATTTCTTCCATTCAAATTAGGTTGACCCAAACAGTCTATAGTCAGATTGGGACAGACCGGAGCCACGGTGTATCAAGGGCTGCATGGTGGTTTTTCCGGGAGGGTTCAAATGGGACAGCGCGCGGTCATCTATTGTCGGGTTTCCACGGCCGATCAGTCCTGCGCGCGCCAGAAGGACGAGTTGAAGCGGTTTGCTGAACGCGCGGGATATGAAGTGCTGGACGTTTTCATGGAGACCGGCTCTGGTGTCCGGGTGGATCGGGCCGAACGTCGAAAGGTCATGGCACTGGCCCAGGCCCGTGAAATTGATGCCATCCTGGTGACGGAGCTGTCCCGATGGGGACGTTCGACCATTGATCTCATCTCCACGCTTCAGGAGCTGGAGAGCTATCGTGTTTCTCTGATCGCCATAACGGGAATGACGTTCGACCTGGCAACACCACATGGACGAATGCTGGCGACGGTTCTGGCCGGGATTGCTGAGTTCGAACGGGATCTGATTAGCGAGCGGGTGAAGTCCGGTCTGGCCGCCGCCAGGGCGCGAGGGAAGGTTCTCGGCCGACAGAAAGGAGAGCGGCCGAAGTCTGACCGTCTGGCTCCGAAGGTTCTGGCGTTGGTGGCTGAAAAGCGGAGTTATCGGTGGATCGCCCGGGATCTGGGAATCAGCAAGAACACTGTTGCTGCCATTGTGCAGAGGGATAAGGTGAGGCCTTCTCTTCCCTCGTAGAAGGTGTATACAGGTATAAGATTATACGTGTAGGGGTGTAGCATGAAGGTTCTTGCTGTTCTTTCGCAGAAGGGCGGTGTCGGAAAAACGACGCTTGCAACCTGTCTCGCTGTCGCGGCTGAGCAAGCGGGTAAGGTTGCTGCTATTATTGATTTGGACCCACAGGCGACAGCCTCTTTCTGGAAAGACGTACGCCAGCTCGATACACCGGCTGTGGCTTCAATTCAGCCGATACGTTTGCCTGCAATACTCAAAGCCTGCGCGGATGCGGGGACTGATCTTGTGATTATCGACGGAGCTGCTGTTGCGCGTGATGTAGCTTATGAAGCGGCGCGGCATGCTGACTTCGTTCTCATTCCGACGAAGACGGCCGTGTTCGATACAATGAGTATGACACACACATTGGATGTGGTTCGTCAGCTCGATAAAGCGTTCGCTGTCGTTTTAACTTTTGTGCCCCCCCAGGGGCAGGAGACAGGGGATGCCATTAAGGCCGTGACCGAATTGGGGGCAACGGTCTGTCCGGTGACAGTAGGAAACCGCAAGGCATTTTTCCGTGCACAGGCGGCGGGACAGGCTGTGCAGGAATTCGAAGCACATGGGCCAGCAGCAAACGAAATTAAGCGTTTATACGAGTATACAGATATACAATTATACAAAAATCGGGAGGTAGTGTGATGGCGAAAAGCAATACGCTACAAGCGATGCTTGATCGCGCCAAAGGTAGTGGTGAGGCAATGCCAACCCCTTCCCCGAAGCCAGATATATCATCCAGTAAACCTACGCTGAATGGTCGTAAGGGGACCAAGTTGATCGGTGGGCATTTTTCTCCTGAAGTCAGCACCCAGCTTCGTATTATCGCGGCCGAAGAGGGAACGACGGTTCAGAGTTTGCTGGGAGAAGCACTGGACGATCTGTTTGTGAAGAAAGGACGAAGCAGGATCGTTAGCGGATAAGTATACATTTATACACGTATACAATTATACGCGTAGGCTGTGTCTAGCGTATAGGGTTGCGTTTGTGTCGGTTGCGGCAGAATCCGACAAATGCGGCACTGGGGTTTTGCAACTCTGGTTGTCCGCTATCATTCCACCATGACACCCATTCATCATAGAGTGCGTAGATATCATATCCTGGAGCAACTCCTCTAGCGTCATGGAAACCCTCGGGATCGACAAATGGTTTCTGGAGCTTTGGCTCTATTACCTTGACGGTGTCCATCGTTTCCCGATTACGGAAAGTAACTGTGTTGCGGTTTATTTCGACAGCATAATCAGGCAAGTGGTTATTGATTGCCAAGTCACGGAGCATTGAGCGAAATACGCGAATATGGCTACTAGCCCCCGTTTTTTTCTGTAAAATTTCTATAGAAACAACCCATTTTTCCTGAGCGCCACAATGCTTGCGTGCAAGTTCGTATATTCTCCGTTCAAGTGGTTTGCGTAAACGGAAATAATCGCGATGTAATGTCAGTACACTTCGGCCTTCGATCATTCTGAATAGCCATTCGGATAGCGTTACCTTGATTTCGGACATTTGTCCGGAATTGGTCTTACGGACAATTCGCCATTCATTGATAAGGCCAAAGCCTTCGGTGATTTCTTCTCCATCAGCTTTGATGTTGGTGGTGATCCGTGTGCCTGCTAAGCGCTCAAATGCGCTCCGAAGCCGCTTATAGCCATCACCATCGGTTTGACGGTTGGTCCACACCAATAAATCGCGTGCGGTAAGGTGGAGAGTTCGATTTGGCTGCTCACCTTGATTCATTTTCGCGATCAGCTGCGAAATGCAATAGATAAGGATATCCTTGTCATGGATCGTCGCGAGCCCTTTGACGCTCGGAACGATCTCAACTGTATTGCCATTGTGCTCGTATCGGAAAATGCGTCGATCAGGTTTAGTGGCAAGCGAGAAAATTGGATGTTCCATCGAGGCCATATCATCTTTGGGGATGGCATCAAGGACATCACAAATAAAAAGATCTGGTGTCGGATATCGTTCCGGAAGTAGAACTGAGCGTCCATCAACATTCGGGGTTTCACTGACGGTAAGTGCCAGTTCGGGGTTTCGTTGACGGGTTGCTTTGATTCGGGGTTTCAT
>NZ_CP137160.1 GCF_040581405.1 Komagataeibacter sucrofermentans DSM 15973 | reverse complement strand
TTCAATTACAGATAGCTACTATCGTCACTTCAAATACGCAAGCCAATTATCGTCATTTTAGATTCAGATTGAGCTTATCGTCATTTCAATTACGCATACTCGCTATCGTCATATTAGATTCAGTTTATCGTCATAGTGGATTCGGTTTATCGTCATAGTGGATTCACAGGACGATAGAATCTCCCGATAAAACCTTTATTATTCAGTATGTTATTTGAATTATAAAAATCCGTAACACCACTTTAACACCTATTTAAACACTCCAATGCTGTGGATAACTTTTTATTTCCTGAAATTTGCAGCCAAATTGCCTCCAAGCACCGCCTCTTGGGGGCTCCGCCCCCGCCGGCTCGCGGCCTACGGCCGCCCCGATCGCGCTATGCGCGATCTCCCACCCGGCATCCCCCTGCTCGCCCTTTCAGGGCTGCGCTAAACGGACACGCCTACGGCGCGAAATCATAATCTGACGATGCGTTGCCGCATCGTCTCTCCACCAGCACCTTCCTCTCCCGCGTCGGCGCCTTCGGCGCCCTACAGGGCTCCCGCTCCGCGCTCGCCCGACGCCTGCAACAACAGAAGAACCGGGCAAGACCGCAATCTGCTCAAGACTTACCGGCGTTCAGGCGATCATTCAGCGGCTCACGTGTCACAACATGCCCACCAGACGCCACAGGATGGCCGTACAGGTGTTATTGTGTGGTCGGGTGGCGAGATAAGGGAATTGCGCTTTGTGCGGCCTCCCAGGGCGCTCTGCGGGCCTTGTCGGGTATTGATGGGCTGGCCATTTCCTGTTCGTCCGTCCAGGCCTCCTTTTCCCGACTTTCTGGCAGGAAATACGGGTTTCCTGTATATCCCAGATAATCCGTCATATCTGGATCATGCTCCATGAAAGCGTTTCCAGCGAGCGCCGTGACCCGCAATGCCAGCGATCTTTTCGAAGCGGCCGCCGTTGCACCTGTAGTCATCACCAGGCACCACAAGCCGCGTTTCGTCATCATGTCCGTGGAGCATTATGAGGCCCTGCTCAGAAAGCAGCAGGGCATCAAAGACGTTCCGGAGAAAGGGTCATCGTCATGAAGGACAGTCCCGGAACACTGCCACAAAAGCGGCCCTGGCAGCTGCTCGTGGTCGGGGACGGGGGAACCCTGCTGACACAGCAGGATATCGAAGCCCTGACGCGCATCCTCGATCTCCTGCCGCATGTCGCCGGCCTCGACATCACCACCTCGGCCGGCTCCGCGCGCGTATCCCGGGATGTCCCAGGCAATTACATCCAGCAGGCAGACCAGATCCTGGCCGGGATGTTTACGCGCAATCCCGATGTGACGGGCATAACCTTTCCGGCCCCGCATGGCAGGGCCGCTCATACGGCGACACCTGATGATCCGCATGTGCTCCCTCATGACAGGGCGCTCACCGCAATCATGGATGCACGCCAGCGCGGAGAGATCACAGCCGATGAAATGATCGCCCAGATCCGGCAGGCAGGTGCCTGAGCATCCGCACCAGTGGTGCAATGGTGTATGAAGAACAACTACTTATGGGTAGGCGCGATGTCGGCCTCGGGTATGTCGATGGGTCGTCACAAGGGTAGCCGTAGGGTCGTGAAACGGTCGTTCCATCAATGCATCAGGGATAGTCGTAACCATTGCACTCTGCGTCACCTTCCTGCGGTGTGCGAGAGCGTCCCCCTTATTGCCCGGGTTCAGGCAGGGGAAGGGGATGATCGGTCCCGAGGCTGGCCGCCCATGCCTTCACCGCTTCACCACTGATGAACAATCCGGCATCAGCCTCGGCCAGTGCCCGGCGTGTGGCTTCGTCCTTCCAGGCTTCCCAGTCGTCGCGATCGGTATGATCCGTCTTCATGTCCCGTTTCTCCCGGTCTGGACCTTCAGGCCAGTTTTGGCCTGCGTCCGCGTTTCTTCTCTGGCAGGCGCGTGACCGGAACTTCAGCGTCCGGTACGTGCGAAGGTTCCGGTGTCGCCTTGATGGTCCGCCCCAGTCCGATTTCCTGTGCCAGGGTAGCCCGTTGTGCCGAATAGGATGGGGCGGTCATCGGATAGCTTTCCGGCAGGCCCCATTTTGCCCGGTATTGCTGGGGCGTCAGGCCATAGACGGTGTGAAGGTGACGCTTGAGCATCTTCATTTTTTTTCCGTCCTCCAGGCAGACGATGTAATCCGGGAACACGGATTTTTTCACGGGCACGGCCGGCACCAGATCCGGTGTTCCGGTCGTCGCCTGTCCCAGACTTCCGAGCGCCTGAAACACCGTGGCGATGAGGCCTGGCAGGGTATCCGCCGGAACCGTGTGACTGCTGACATAGGCTGTGACAATCCGGGTCGTAAGCTCGCACACTGTGTCAGCTCCGGATGATCGTGTCTCGTGGTCGGTCATGGTCACGTCTGCCTGTTGTCCTGTCCTGTTTCCGGTGCCTGTCGAAGGCATGAAGCCCCGCACGTCTCCAGCGTGCTGTCAGGTCAACCAAAGCAGTATCATCGCCGCCCTGAAGCCGCCCTGCAATATCCAGGAAGGCTCCGAACAGGGTTGCGCGGTCCTCATCGGTCAGCCAGGGGATGTCGCGTAAGACACGGTTTCCAATCTGTCCGGCCTGCACAACTCAGTTCAGGGCCCAGCAGCGCGATGTCGGGACGTTCTGATCCGTGCCTGGCACAGGCGCTGTCAGAACACAGATTACGGTCTGCCTTTGCCAGACCAGCGTGAAGAGGGCTCCTGAGCCGCCATAATCCGCTGTGGTCATGATCCGATAGCCTTTGGTCAACAGGCTCGCCAGAGAATCCGGCACCGGCTTCAGTGCTGTCGGAACAGACAAGGCCGCATAGGGAGATTTAACGTCCGACCGAGGCAGCCAGTCTCCTCTGCCCTGGGCAAAGCCTGAAGCAGGCCGGAAGAGGATCGGCAGGACAACAAGGAGCAAAAACAGTTTTTGCATCATGATTTTTCCTGTGCGGGTCCTTTTTCAAAAGCGCGCAGGAAAGCGTCGATATCGTCGCTCATCAGGAGGGGCATCCGTTCTCGTATCAATGCTTCAGGCCAGTCCCACCAGGCGACTGCAAGCAGACGCCCGATGGTCTTTTCGGGGAAGCGGTATTTGATGACCCGGGCCGGGTTGCCGCCCACGATGGCATATGGCGGCACGTCCCTGGTCACCACGGCCGCCGTGGCGATGATCGCGCCTGATCCTATGGTGACACCCGACATGATGTTGGCCCGCGCGCCGATCCAGACGTCGTTGCCAATGACGATATCCCCCTTGGTGGAATGGTCATCGGTTGCATCCGCCGCTTCGGGCCAGAAATTGCACTGGTTCTTGAACGGGTAGGTGGTGATCGTGTCCGGTCGGTGATTGCCCAGGATCATCAGCACCTCGCGGGCAATCGAGCAGTATTTCCCGATCTTCAGGCCGGCATATTCGGCTTCTATGATGATGGGAGAACCCTTGGCACCATATGTATGGTCGCCGATGTCCCAGCCCCACTCTTCGATCTCATGGGCAAGGGTGTAACGTAGGAGCAGAGAAAAGGCGTTCTTGCCGTAATACATGGACCTCGGTTCTCCCGTTCTGGTTCAGGGTTTCGTTTGCATTCGATAGCGGACAGATCAGATGATCGTGTTGCGTCGTCAGTCCTGTTCCCGGTCCCTGTCGAAGGCATGAAGCCCCGCACGCCTCCAGCGTGTTTTCAGGTCGCCTGACGCGGTATTCCTGCCCTCCCGAAGCTGCCCCGCAATGTCCAGGAAGGCCCCGAGCAGGGTAGCGCGGTCATCATCGGTCAGATCGACCAGTCCCGCCTTCTGGACCAGGCCGCCCAGTTCGATCAGATGATGGGTGCGTTCCCGTCGCGCCTTCGCCCAGTCGCGCATGTCGGTGCGTGCCTTTCGTGCCTGATGGCGATGGATCAGGGCCGCCTGCTTCCTGATCCGTCTTTCAAGCGCCAGAAGCTCCGTTCTGATCGTTTCCGGTTCCTTTCCGACCGCCCTTTTTTGCGCCGGCCTGAAAGAACGCCGTCCCCCGTTCGGTCCACCTCGCAACGGCTTCGGGTTTGCCGTCCGCCTGTTCGACAGCCGCAAGCAGCACCCCGGCCAGCGCCTCGATCGACAGGGTATCGGCTCCCGTCGCCTCGACCAGTTCGCCGAGCTGGAGGGTCCGTTGCGCCTTAAGCTGCTTCGCCTTTTCCTGAAGCGCCTTCAGTTCCGCATCAATGTCCCGTGGCCTGCGCATTTCCGGTCCCCTGTCCTGCTGGTCTGTGCCATACTCTACCACACAGGCGAGAACCGCGTCACTCATCCAGACAAACCAACCCTTTTGGCGCAGTAAAATGTGAGTGCGCGCTTATACGTCACTTCGTGACGTGCGCTTAAGTGGTGTGATAGGATCGCGTTCATGGCGATCTATCACCTGCATGCAAAGGTCATCAGCCGCGCCACCGGCCGGAGCGCCGTGGCGGCGGCGGCCTATCGTGCAGCGTCCCGCCTGCATGATTTGCGGCTGGATCGCGACCATGACTTTTCCAACAAGAGCGGCGTGGTGCATTCCGAGATCCTGCTGCCCGACGGCGCGCCGGAGCGGTTTCTCGACCGTGCGACCCTATGGAACGAGGTCGAGGCGATCGAGAAGCGCAAGGATGCCCAGCTTGCCCGCGAGGTGGAGTTTTCAATCCCGCGCGAAATGACCCAGGCGCAGGGGATCGCGCTGGCACGGGATTTTGTGCGCGAGCAGTTCGTGGAACGCGGCATGGTGGCTGATCTCAATGTGCATTGGGATATTGGCGAAGATGGACAGGCGAAGCCCCATGCCCATGTGATGCTGTCTACACGACGGATCGAAGTCAGAACCGGAGAGGCTGTGCATGGAAGACGAGACGGAATCCCGCATCCTGAACGAGGCGGCAGGGGCGCATACGACATCACGCCGGATCCTGGACCTGATGGAGCAGAAAGGGGACGACGATCCACTCAAGCTCATGATCCGTCTGCTGGCGGAAATCCGGGAGACGCAGCGCGGCATCCTGCTGAAGCTCTCGACGCTGGAGAAGCGCTTGCAGCGGCTGGAAGAACGGCGCGACTGATCGCGGCGGCACGGCTGCGGCATGAAGGTCTGGAGCAGGATCAGCCTTCCATCGGGTTTGGTGCGAAAGAGCGTTCATGGAATGACAAGGATCTGCTGCTGACATGGCGGGAGCGATGGGCGTCGCTCGCCAATGAACGGCTGGCCGGGCTGGACCTGGATGTGCGGATCGACCATCGGTCGTTTGCCGCACAGGGGATCGACCTTGAGCCGCAGAACAAGATCGGACCCGCAGGGTCACGCCGGCCGGAGCGCGGCGAACCGTGTGAGCGGGTTGCCGACCATCTGGAGATCGCGCGGCGCAATGGCGAAAGGTTGCTGGCCGAACCGCATGTGGCGCTGGAGGCGTTGACCCGACAGCAGAGCACATTCACCCGCCAGGACCTGGCGCGGTTCGTGGACCGGCATACGGCGGATGCCGCGCAGTTCAGTGCTGTCATGGTTCAGGTGGAAGCGTGTCCGGATCTGGTTGTCATTGGGAAAGACGGGCATGGGCGGGAGCGGTTTTCCACACGGGAGATGATCGGGGTCGAGCAGCGTCTGGAAGAGGCATCGCTTGCGATGGGGCGGTCCCAGGGTCATGCGGTGCCGCTGGCGGTGCGTCGGGTGGCGATGGCGCGGGACGGGCTTGGGGACGAGCAGGCGCTGGCGGTGGGCGAGGTCACGAAGTCCCGCGACCTGTCCGTCGTGGTCGGGTATGCCGGGACGGGGAAGAGCACCATGCTGGGTGTCGCCCGCGCGGCATGGGAAGAGGCCGGGTACCGGGTGCGCGGGGCGGCGCTGTCGGGGATCGCGGCGGAAGGTCTGGAAGCGGGGTCCGGGATCGAAAGCCGGACGCTGGCCTCCCTGGAGCGTGCGTGGGCGCGTGGGTTCGACCGGCTGGAACGTGGGGACGTGCTGGTGGTGGATGAGGCCGGCATGGTGGGTTCACGGCAGATGGAGCGGGTGCTGTCTGCCGCGCGCGGGGCCGGGGCCAAGGTGGTGCTGGTGGGCGATCCCGAGCAGTTGCAGGCGATCGAGGCCGGCGGTGCGTTCCGGGCGGTGGCCGAGCGGGTCGGGTCGGTGGAAATCACGACCGTGCGCCGGCAGCGTGAAGGCTGGCAGCAGGTGGCCACGAAGGAGCTGGCGACCGGGCGGACGGATGAGGCGCTGGGGCGCTATGAGGCGGCCGGCCTGGTGCGCGGTCATGACACGCTGGAAGAGGCGCGGGCCGGGGTGGTGGCCGGATGGGATGAAGCGCGTCAGGCCGCGCCAGAGGAAAGCCAGATCATGCTGGCGCATCGGCGTGTCGATGTGCGGGCGCTGAACGAGGCGGCGCGGGAGATCCGGCGGGACGCGGGTGAACTGGGTGATGATGTGCTGGTGCCGACCGCCCAGGGCGAGCGGGTGTTCGCGGACGGGGAGCGTATCTACTTCCTGCGCAATGACCGGGAGCTGGGGGTAAAGAACGGTACGCTGGGGACGGTGCGGGGTATCGTGGGGTCGGCTGAGGCTGGGGATCTGGCGTTATCGGTCCAGCTTGATGGGAAGGAGGGAGCCGGACGTGGCCGGGTCGTGTCCGTGTCGGTGGCGGATTATGACGCGCTGGATCATGGCTATGCCGCCACCATCCACAAATCGCAGGGTGTGACGGTGGACCGGGCGCATGTGCTGGCGACGGGGAGCATGGACCGGCATGGGGCCTATGTGGCGCTGTCGCGCCATCGGGAGAGCGTGTCCGTTCATTGGGGCCGGGATGATGTGGGCGACCGGGACGGGCTGGTGCGGCGGCTGTCGCGCGAGCGGCTGAAGGATACCACGCTGGATTACCCGCATGTCCGGGATCGGGATGCCGGGTTTGCGCGACGGCGCGGGCTGCATGTCCCCGAGAGCGAGATCGTGGTGGAGCGCAGCGAGACGGCCTCTGGCCCCCAGAAGGACAGGCAGGCCGAAGCTGTCCATACGCTAGATCCGGCACCGGCGCAGCGGAAACGCGGGATGTTCGACGGGCTGGACCTGTCCGTGCGGGGGCGTGGCCAGACGGCGGAAAAAGACGTGTCGGCCGGGGTGGATGCCGGGGCCAGTAAGGGGGAAAGTGGGGTTGAGCGTGAAGCTCCCGCCTCGCCCTTTGCCGGGTTGCGGCTGCCGCGTGTGCAGCGCGCGCAGGTGCCTGCCGGGCTGGGCGGGTTTGTGCCGGGTGGTGATCCGCTCCACCAGGCGGTGGAGCAGTATGCGCGGGCGGTGCGGGACATCGGGCGCATGGTGGAGCAGGAGCTGCCGGTGCTGGAGCACCAGAAGAAGGCATGGCTTGACGCCAGCACGGCCCTCGAACGGCTACGGCCCGGGGCGGTGATCGCTCTGGAAACCGCCGTGAAGCATGAGCCGGAGATCCGGCAGGCCCTGTACGGGCTGGAAGGGCCGGCACGGGCGCGCAGGCTGGTCGAGGGGCTGGAACACGAGGACAAGGTGCGGCATTCCCCCGAGTTGCGGGCGGCGCGGTTCGTGAAGGCGTGGGACGGGCTGAGCCGCGAGCAGCAGGGTGTGGCGCTCAGGGAGCTGAAGCGGGACGTGCAGCTTGAATCCCTCCTGCGGCAGAAGGGGCATGAACTGGGCGTCCGGAAGGGATCGACGCTCGATCATGGATTGCAGCCGCAGCGCACGCGCTCGCTGTCGCGTTCCAGGGGGCGGGATATGGATATGGGGATGTAGGAGATTTTGATTTACGTTAAGCAGTGACGTCATATATGATGTCACTATGCGCGTTGTTCTTGATACGGATGTTGTTCTTTCGGGATTCATGTCACCGGACGGAGCGTCCCGGCAGCTTTTGCTGGGGGCCTTGGATAGGAATTTCAGTCTGCTGCTCTCCACGACCCTCCTGGTCGAATACGAGGCGGTGTTGCGTCGTTCTGAAAACCTTTTTCGAATGGGCGTTCAGGGGGATGAAGTTCTGGAGGTTCTTGATGGACTTGCAGGGTGCTGCGTGCCGGTTTCTTTTGATTACAGGTGGCGACCGACAGGAGCGCACGGTGATGATGAACTTGTGGTTGAGACAGCGATCAACGGAAATGCGGATGCGATCGCCACGTTCAATCTGAAAGACATGCAGCGGGCTGTATCACGGTTCGGTATTCCAGCAGTGCGGCCAGGTGTTCTTTTGCGAAGGATGAGAGGATGAGTAGCAGTAAAATCCAGCTTCGGCTTCCGGAAGATATGCGGGAAGCCGCAACGCGTCAGGCGGCGCTTTCAGGTGTCAGCATGAACCTTTTTGTTGCGACGGCTGTCGCGGCCCGGCTGGGTGGGCAGGCAGAAGCGGAACGGTATTTTTCCGCACGGGCGACACGGACCACGCCTGCTCGTGCCAAAGCTCTTCTGGAGCGGATCGGAACAAGGGGGCAGATCAGGGACGATGATCGTCTGGACGTGCCGGAAAACTGAATCTGGATGAGGGGATGTCGGGTTTTTCTGGAAAGATATCGAAATGATATTTATGATATCATTCCAGGAAATGAGGAGTCCTGTCATGTCTTCTGTGGTTATTCGTAATCTTCCGGAAGAGACGCATCGGGCGCTGAAGGCGCAGGCCATGCTGCATGGGCGCAGTACGGAAGCAGAGATCCGGACCATTCTGGAAGCGGCCGTCCGGCCGCCGCAGCGGGTCCGGCTGGGATCGCTTCTGGCGTCCATCGGTCGGGAGGCCGGTATGTGTGATCAGGATATTGCGGCCTTGCAGACCCGCGATCAGACCCCGGCCGAGCCGATGTCCTTCGAATGATCCTGCTCGATACCAATGTGATCTCGGAGCCGTGGAAGCCCGTCCCGGAGCCGCGTGTTCTGGCCTGGATCGATGGACAGGCGATCGAGACGCTTTTCCTGTCTGCCGTCACGGTGGCGGAACTGCGTTTCGGGATCGGGGCGATGCCGACCGGTCGGCGGCGTTCTGTACTGCATGAGCGGCTGGAACAGGAGGTATTGCCCTTGTTCGCGGGGCGTGTCCTGTCGTTCGATCTGGCGGCGTCCCAGGCCTATGCCGAACTGATGGTGCGGGCCAGGTCAGAGGGTCGGGCGATTGGCAAGGCAGATGGCTATATTGCCGCGACTGCCGCATCCCGTGGTTATGTCGTGGCCAGTCGCGACGTGTCGCCTTTCGAGGCGGCTGGTGTGCGGGTTCTCAATCCGTGGGAGGATACCTGATGTCCTGCGGCATGCTTGAGAGCGGATGATTTAATGTGTATGATTTCTATTGGAGATACACATCATGCGAACAAACATCATCATTGACGATGCCCTCATGACAGATGCGCTGAAGGCGTCTGGTGTCAAAACCAAGAAGGAAGCGGTCGAACTCGGGTTGCGGACGCTGATCAGGCTGAAGCAGCAGCGGGAACTCCGTACCTTGCGGGGGAAGCTCGACTGGCAGGGTGATCTTGATGCCATGCGTTCCGACGCATGATCCTGGTGGATTCCTCGGTCTGGATCGATTTTTTCCGGGGTACGGTGACGCCACAGGTTGATGTTCTAGACCGGCTTCTGGGAGAAGAACCTGTCGCCATTGGGGATCTGATGATGACGGAAGTTCTCCAGGGATTTGCGAGTGAGCGGGATTTCAACACGGCACGGCGGATGCTTGGTGCCCTGGATCTGGTGGAGATCGGGGGACGTGATGTCATGATCGAGGCGGCACGATATTTTCGTGACCTGCGCGGCAGAGGCATCACCATCCGGAAGACCATTGATACCCTGATTGCCACACGATGCATCGTAAGCGGGTATCGGCTTCTTTACAGTGACCGGGACTTTGATCCGTTTGTGACACATCTGGGGCTGGAACGGGCTGCCTGATCGGGGGGCAGGCTACCGGGGGAGGGATGTTGTGCAGGAAGAAGAACAAGCCGTTTGTCAGGAGACAGCGCATCTTCTGAGTAGTCCGCGTAATGCGGAAAGATTGCGACGGACTATTCAGAACGCGGCTTCAGACAGTCGGCCAAACAGGCTTACGCTCCTGGCAATGGAAGAAGGGCGAAGGCGGCTGCTTTTCGGGAAGCAGGAAAGGGCCGGAACGCAAGAGGCTGGTCAGGATGATGATCGTCTGGACGTGCCGGAAAACTGAATCTGGATGAGGGGGCTTTCCATCATGAGCGAGACGGATCCGGCCGCGCGCGCCTTTGAGGATCTGTGCGCCGAAATGACGGTGCTCCGGCGCAGCGTGGAAGCGCTGCCCCAGGCATGGCGGGACAACCGGCCGCCTGACTACACGCCGGACCTGGCCAGGCTGGTCAAGGCCCTGAACGACGTGGGCGCGCGCATGAAGGCGATCGAGGCCAGTCCGACGCTGAAGATGACGCCGCAGGCCTATGGGCAGGGGGTACGACAGGCAGGGCTTTCCGTCTGTCAGGACATGCAGGCCGCCTTTCATACCGCGATCCGTGCGGTTCAGGTGGAGCGGCAGCAACTGACCGACATTGTCGGACAGGCCCGTACCCAGGACCGTCAGAACTGGTGGGTGCTGAAGGTCGGGCTGGCCTGTCTGGCTGTCGGGATCGGGTTCTCGCCTGCCTTGACCTATCTCCTACCATCGTCACTAGGGACGCGGGTGGCCTCCTTTATCGTGGGCGGACAGGATCGGTGGGAATCTGGTGCGTTGATGATGGAGGCCGACAATCCCGAAAGCCTGCGGCATATGGTCCGGGCCAACCGGCTTGTGGACGCCAGTCGGGACCGGATCGCTGGCTGCCAGAAAACGGCCAACGAGACGAAGGTGGACCAGTCCTGTGTCCTGACCGTCCGGCCGGATGGGTCATAAGCGTCCTGTCAGGACAGGAGATCATGCACGCTCATGCCGTCGAGGATGGCCATAAAAGCATCGGTTGCCTGTCTGGTCAGGTGACGGAGACGGCAGGCATCTGCCAGGATGCAGGGTCTGCCCTGAAGCGGCGCACAGCCGGTCATGACTTCACCTTCGGTTTCCATGAGGCGGATGACATGCCCGACATTGATGTCTTTCGGGGAGCGGGCCAGGCTGACGCCACCATTCCGCCCCCGGGTTCCCACCAGGAGATCATGATGGCACAAGTCGTTGACGACCTTCACGAGATGGTTATGGGAGATATTGTGCCGCTCGGCGATGTGCCGGACCGTTATGCGGTTCTGTGTGTGTCCATGGCGGGCCAGATGGATCAGCACGCGGAAGGCGTAGTCGGTACGCAAGGTGAGGTGCATCAGCCAAGTCGCGTGGCAGTCGGGCTGATCTGCCCCGAAGGCGTGAAAAGGTTTCCGGGACCATAGTCCGAGGAGGCCAGGTTTTCGAGCTGGTTGCTGACGCGCATCCAGAAGGCGGCGTCATCCACAAGGCCAGCCTCGACACACCGGCCAACGTGATGGCGCGCCCGTTCCCTGGCGCCAGGTAGTCCGTATTCGCGCAGGAGGGCTACCGTCATGGCGTCTGTATCCATGATCTCAAGGTCACGGGCCTGCTTTATTCCTGAACCTGCCATCTGTCCGTCCTTTTTTCACGCCTGTCCTGTGACGACAGCCGGGAAAGCGGGCAATCAGGCACACGCCTCCTGCCCGCCCTGGCGTCGGGCGGGTAGAAACGTGTTCCAAAAGGGCAAAAGCACGCCCTGCCTATTTCCACTACGGCAGACAGGTCTCCCTGTTCACCGCTGGACATAGTCCGGGTGTTGTATTGGGCAGGCCACCCGACAAGGAGGCCGCCCTTTTGGAAAAGGCGTTTCTACGCGCCTCTTTCAAAATACCACATGCTGTCTGGCAGCACCACCCGCCCAGGCTCCCGGTAGCGGTCACAGGAAAGGAGAAGAGAGTGCTGCTGCTCTTTTTAGACGGCCCTGATGGGGCCTGGATAGGACTGCACGAGTGGATCATGGGTCAGGAGGAGGAGCCCTTCGACCGTGGCCTGGGCGACAAGGATACGGTCAAAAGGGTCGCGATGAATATCGGGAAGCTGTCCAACTGCCACGGCATGCTGACTGGTGACGGGGAGGTCTTCATACCCGTTCTCGATGAGGCCACGACGCAACAGATGCGGATCAACCTGGAAGTCTGCCCGGCCAAGCCCGGCCTTGATCGTGACTTCCCACAGGCTTGCGGCGCTAAACATCAGGATGTTCAGAGGGTCTTCCATGAATGTCCGGGCATCGGCGGAGAGTTTCCCCGGGTTTCCGGCTGCCCACAGGAGCAGGTGGGTATCGAGCAGAAGCCTCATGCCTGCCCGTCGAACAGCACGCCGATCTCTTCGTGTCCCATATGATCAAAATCGTCCGGGACTTGGATTTTGCCAGTCAGAAAGCCCAGACGCTGCCTGTGCTGTTCCTCAGGGGCACAGACAGGGCTGACCCGCACAACCGGCTTGCCGGCCCTGGCGATGATGAAGCTTTCACCCTTTGTGGCGGCATCGATCAGCCGGGACAGGTGGGTCTTGGCTTCATGGATATTGACGACACGCATGGCATCCCTCATTGACTTGGTCATACAAACTTAGTTTATTTTGGGCAGATCGGCAAGAAAAAGCGGAGAGCAGCTGCGCTGCGGTCTGGCTGCCACGATGACTGTCTTTGGAAATGAAAATTTCAGACCAAAAATAAATAACTATTATACATTATGTATTGTATAGACGAATACAGTGCATATTTGTTGGTTGTATCAGGATATTTCCACATAAAATGTATGAGGTATGCCGTTATTCAACCGCTAGTTGAATGAATTCTTCTGTTGCTGCCTTCCATGTCAAACTGTATCCATGAATGACGAAATATGTCGTTTTAAAGGCGACGTTCCATTCAATACAGGACCGACCGGTCATCGCCGGTCAGGCTGACCGTTCGGGAGGTTACTGATGCAGTTCAGGGCCGTGGCTTGTGCTTTTCTTTTTTCTGCTTCCCTGACGGGCGTATCCCATGCTGCGGGAACGGCAGCGGTCCCGGCCCCGTCTGCCGCGCCATCGCCCGCAAAAGGGGCCTCTGCTTCTCCGCAGGCCCCGGCCCAGCCTTCGCCGATCACCACGCAGCAGGCTTTTGGCGCCTGGCAGGCCAACTGCACCTATGCGCCCGCGACACGCGCGGCTTCGCTGTGCGTGGCGGCCCAGCAGCTGAGCATGCAGCAGCAGGGCAAGGCCGTGCCGCTGGGCATGGTGATCGTCGCCCGGGCCGCGACCGACAGGGTGGCGATCACCGCGCGCCCCTACGAGCTGAGCATCATGACCCCGCTGGGCTTCGACCTCACGAAGCCTGCCACCCTGTCGATGGATAACGGCAAGCCGGTCAGCCTGCCCTATCTGGTGTGCAACGCATCGGGTTGCCTGTCGACGCTGCAGGCGACGCCCGCCATGATCACGGCACTGAAGGCGGGCAGGACCGGCCACATCCGCGTCAGCCGCGTGCCCGCGCAGGGCGGCGGCACGGTGACGATCAATTATGACATGAGCCATTTCTCCGACGCCTTTGGCGCAATCGAGACCTGGTCCAGCCAGAAAGCGCCTGCCTGAAGCCGGCCGCATAGTCCGGAATGCGCGTGATGCGCTGGCAGGTTGGGGCGGCGGCGGCCATGATGGCGCTGCCCGGTGTGGCAATGGCCCAGGTGCCGGGCCTGCCCGGCGGCGTGATGCCGGCGGGGCCGGGCTCGTCGCAGGACCAGTTCCAGCGCTTCGAGCAGCACCAGGAGCAGCTTGACGCGCTGCCGCCACCGTCAAACGACATCCAGATCCAGAGGCCGTCCGCCCTGCCACAGGCATCAAAAACCTGTGTTACGGTGCATGACATCACGGTCGAAGGTGCGCAGCACCTCTCGCGCGCTTTGAGCGATGCGATCACCGGTCCCCATGTCGGCACCTGCATGTCGGTGCGCGATCTCAACGGACTGATCAACGCGCTCAATGCCGCCTATATCCGCCAGGGTTTCATCACCTCGCGGGCCTACCTGCCCGAGCAGAAGCTTTCCAGCGGGCACCTGCGGATCGTGGTGATCGAAGGGAAACTGGCGGGTATCCAGTTACAGGGCCGCCCGGCCCGGCTGGCGACCGTCATGGCCTTCCCCGGGCTGCACGGGAAGATCCTCAACCTGCGGGACCTGGAACAGGGGATCGAGGACATGAACCGGCTGAGCCACTGGGGCGCGCGCATGCGCATCGCCCCCGGCGGCAGGGCGGGGGCGTCCACCGTGGTGGTGACTGCGCCCAAGCGGGGCGTGCTGCACGGCCAGGTCTGGTTCGACAATTACGGCCAGCAGATCACCGGCCAGGAGACGGGCCATGCCATGCTCACGGCGGAAAACCCGCTGGGGCTGCTGGATTTGTGGTCAGTGGAATACGACCATTCGCTTGTCGGCCATGCCGGGCAGCGCGGCACGTCCTACCTGTCGGTCAACGGGTCGATCCCGTTCGGCTACTGGACCGTGTTCGGGTCGTGGTGGCGCTCGCAGGATGACTATCCGCTCGCAACACTCAGCGACATCTACCACCTTGGCGGCGGCCGACGGGACTGGCGGCTGGGCATCTCGCGCGTGCTGCTGCGCAACCGTATCGGCGTGACCACCTTCCAGGCCAGCTACGAGCGCAAGTCGTTCGGCTCGGAGATCAACCATACGGTGATCGACACCGAGACGGCGCGGCAGGCCTTCGTCAACGTGCAGGTCAGTGAATCGCTCAAGGGCTGGGGCGGGGTGTGGTACATCACCGGTGGCCTCAAGGTCGCGGTGGATGGCGCGGGCACGTGGTCGAACTTCATCCGTCCAGGCTGGCAGGACCCGCATTCCTCCTACCTCAAGCCCTCGCTCGACATTGACGGCTACAAGCCGCTTGCGCGCGGCGTGCTGTGGCATACCACGCTGCACGGCGAATACAGCACGCGCGACCAGTTTCCCACTAATGAACTGCAGGTGGGTGGCCCCTATTCGGTGCGCGGCTTCCTCGAGCAGGTCCTGCTGGGCAATGACGGCGGCTACATGCGCAACGACTTCTCGTGGCAGCTGCCCACAAAGGGCCTGAAGTGCGGGAAGTTCGCCTTCATCTGCCACCAGGTCATCGAGGGCACCCAGCTTTACGCCGCCCTTGATGTCGGCGTCGTGCGCGCGGGTTTTGCCTCCTCCTCCACGCCGCCTGCGCTGAAGGGCGGCGAGATGGCGGGCGGTGGCCTGGGGCTGCGCAAGACCACGGGGCCGTTCTTCTGGAACGTCTCCCTGACCCATTCCATGTATACCGGCCCGCTTCCCTCGGAAGGGCTGATCCCGCTGTTTCAGGTTGGAGCGAAGATATGATGAAGACGCCCCGCAGGGTTGCCGCACCCGATATCATTCCGGGTCCGTCACGTCTTCAGCGCTGCGTGCATGTCTTTGCCGCCGTCTCCCTGTTCCTGGCCTCGACCGTGTCCGCCGCATCCGCCCAGCAGGCGGAGCCGCAGATCGTGGTCGATCCCCATGCCGGCGGCCCCGAGCCGACGCTGGACAAGACCCAGAACGGCATCGACCAGGTCAATATCGCCACCCCCAACGCGGCGGGCGTGTCGCATAATGACTTCATCCAGTATGGCGTGCCCGAAAGCGGTGTGATCCTGAACAACGCCACCACGGCGACCGAGACGAAGATCGGGGGCGTGGTGTATGGCAACACCAATCTTGACGGCCATGCCGCCAGCCTGATCCTCAACGAGGTGACCGGCACCCTGCCGACACAGATGCTGGGCTATACGGAAGTGGCGGGGCACCAGGCCTCGGTGGTGGTGGCCAACCCCAACGGCATCACCTGTGCGGGATGCGGGTTCATCAACACCGCCCATGTGACCCTTGCCACCGGCACGCCGGAGATGGATGCCAGCGGCAACCTGAAGGATATCGTCGTCCGGGGCGGCAACATCACCTTCGAGGGGAAGGGCGGAGACTTCACCACCGTGCCGGTGCTCGACATCCTGTCGCGCTCGGTGACGCTCAAGGCGCAGGTCAATGCGGAGACGGCCACTATCGTGGCCGGGCGCAACCGGGTCGATTACGGCACCAACGCGGCCCATCCGCTGGCGTCCGACGGCACGGCCGCACCGGAATTCGCGATTGATACGGCGGCCCTTGGCGGGATGTACGCCAACCGGATCTACATGGTGGTCAACGAGGCCGGCGCCGGCGTGCGGGTTGACGGCACCATGGCGGCCAATGCAGGCGACATGACGCTGACCGATGCCGGCGACCTTGTGCTCAACGGTTCCATGGCGGCTTCGGGCAACCTGCAGGCGCAGGTGGGCGGGCAGGTCAGCAATGCCGGGACGCTGCAGTCAGGTGGCGGGATGCAGCTGGCGGCAGGCGGCGCCCTGAATAACAGCGGGACCATTGGCGGCGGTACGACCCTGGCCGCCCGGGCGGCTGCGATCGGCAATAGCGGGACGGTGACGGCCGGGGCTGGCGCGCTGTCGCTTTCTGCGACCGGTGCGCTCGATAACAGTGGCGGCATCGGCGCATCCGGTGGCGCCCTGTCCGCCCGGGCAGGGTCGCTCGCCAATACCGGCACGATCGCAGCCCAGGCGGGGCTGACGCTGGCCAGCGCCAGCACGCTGTCCAATGCCGGTGGCCAGATATCGAGCACGACCGGTCTGGCCTCGATTGCCGCCGTGGGGGCGCTGGATAATACGGGCGGGAAGATCCTCGACCAGTCGGGTGACATGACGCTGTCAGCGCAGGCCGTCACCAATAATGGCGGGGCCATCCAGGCCGGGGGCAGCCTGACTGCTGCACTGGCCAGCTATACATCCGACACCACGGCTTCGCTGACGGCGCAGCAGGCCCTTGCCGTCACCGCCACGGGGGCGGTCGATAACGAAGGCACGCTGGGTGGCGGCACGGGCGTGACCGTGACGGCGGACCACATCGCCAACGGAGCATCCGCCCTGCTGCTTGCAACCGCGGGCAACCTTACCCTCAACGCGGCGGGGACTGGTGGCCTGGCCAATACGGGGGTCATAAAATCCCAGTCGGCATCGGGCAGCCTGACGATCGACGCCGCCACGCTGGCCAACAGTGACAGCATCCTTGCCGCCGGCACGCTTGGCGTGCGCACGGCCGGTACGGTGACCAATACGGGTACATTATATGGGGCAGGCGGCCTGAGCCTTGCGGCGGGTGGCGCCCTGTCCAACAGGGGCGGGCAGCTTGGCAGTGATACGGGCGTGGTGCAGCTTGCCGCCGCCAGCCTCGACAATACCGGGGGCAAAATCATCGCGACGGATGGTGGCCTGAACATCGATGCCGCCAGTGTCGCCAATAATAACGGCTGGCTGCAGGCAGCCGCCCTCATGTCCATCGTGACGACCGCGCTCGACAATACCGGCGGGACAGTGCTGGGCGGGACATCCGTCACCCTTGCCCGCGATGCGACGGGTGCGGCCCTTGACCACCTGACGAACGCATCGGGCCTGGTCGAGGCCAGCAATGACCTCACGATCAGCGCGGTGAGCGTTGACAATACATCCGGTGGCCTGGTCGGGAAAACCGGTTCTGTTGCCATCACCGATAACGGGTCGGGGCAGGGGCTGTTCACCAATACGGATGGCGCGGTCCAGGCGGGTGGCGCGCTGACGCTTGCGACCGGCCAGTATGCCAGTGACACATCGGCTGCCCTTCAGGCAGGAACCGCGCTTGACCTGTCGGTCACGGGGGCGGCCGATAACGAAGGGGCGATTACGGCGGGTGACGGGCTAAGCCTTTCGGCGGCCAGCCTGGTCAATGGCGCGAAGGGCACCATTGGCGCCCTCGCCGGTGACACGATGATTGCCGTCCATGGGAATGCGGCATCGCCCGCCCTGTCCAACGCTGGCGCCATCGAGGACGCGGATGTCGCCGGTGTCCTGAAGGTTGATGCGACGTCGCTCGCCAACACGGGTACGATCATCTCGCAGGGGAACCAGAGCGTCGACGCCGACGGCCTCCTGCTCAATAGCGGTGAGATCGCCTCACTTGCCGGTAGTAGCGCGCTTTCGGCGGCAGGTCTGACCAATAGCGGCCTGATCGCGACTGCGGCAGGGCTTGACGTGTCCACGACGGATGACCTGATCAATACCGGCACGCTGTATGGTGCGACCGGACTGACGCTTGGGTCAGGGGGCACAACGTCCAATCAGGGCGGGACCATCGGCACGGGGGCTGCGGGCGCGCTGGCCCTGACGGCGGCACAGGTCGCCAATGACAATGGTACGATCCAGGCCGGGACCAGCCTCGCGCTTTCCGCCACAGGCCTCGATAACGAAGCCGGCACGATCCTCGCGGGAGGCGCCATCGGGATCCGCAATGGCGATGCCACGACGCCGCTGACCGCCCTTGATAACCGCGGCGGCGCGGTGCAGGCGGGTGGCAACCTGACCATTGCGGCGGCCAGCCTCGCCAACACCGCCGGCACCCTGGTCAGCGTGGGCGGCAACGTCACGCTCTCCGCAGGGTCTCCCGCCACATTGATGGCGACACTGGACAACACGTCGGGCGGCATCATCCAGGCGGCCGGGAGTGTCTCGATCGCGGCCGGCACGATCGGCAATGACAATGGCCGCATCCTCGCACTCGATGGCAACATCGCGCTGGATGCCGACAGCGCGCCCGCATCCGCCCTGGCTTTCTCGAACGCCGGTGGCGCGGTCAAGGCGGCCGGGAACCTGTCGCTGGTGACGGGGACCTGGTCCGATGATGCCACGGGCGTCATGAGTGCCGGTCAGGGCCTGTCCGTGGTGGCGGCGGGCGACATGGCTGTTGCGGGCACGCTGGTGGGCGGGCAGGGGCTGGGCCTTACGGCCGCTGGCCTGACGACCGCTTCCAGCGGGTTGATGGCGACCGAAAACGGCGTGCTCTCCCTCGTCCTGACCGGAACGGGCAGCGGTGATGGCCTGTCCAATGCCGGGCGGATCGAGGCCGAAGGCCGTGGCGCCACCCTCGACGTCACGACGCAGGTGGCCCTGGCCAATGGCGGCACGCTCGTCTCGCAGGGCGATGTCACCCTTGCGGCGCAGGGCGTGACCAATAGCGGCGAGATCGGTGCGCTGGCTGGCCTGGTGGACCTCAACGCGGCCTCCCTTGCCAATACCGGGACGCTGGTGGCGTCCGACCAGATGAACGCGACCCTGTCCGGCTCCGTGTCGAATTCCGGCCTGGTCTACGGCACGCAGGGCGTGACCCTGAAGAGTGGCGGCGCGATCGACGATACCGATGGACGGATCGGGGGCAATGGCGCGGTCGCCCTTTCGGGGGCCAGCCTGACCAACACATCCGGCGCGGTCATCTCGGGTGCGGGCGCCGTGAGCGTCACCACGACCGGCGCAGTGGGCAATGAAGGCGGTGCGATCCAGGGCGCGGGCAATGTCGCGCTGGCGGCGGCGGCGCTCGATAACACCAGCGCCGGCCGGATCGTCAGCACCGGCGGCACGCTGGATGTCCGCAATGCAGGCGGCGGCGCGATGGCGCAGCTTGCCAATGACGGTGGCGCGCTGCAGGCGGGCCAGGATATCACGCTGGTTGCCGACAGCCTGACCAACGGGTCGGGCGGCCTGGTCAACGCGGCCGATGGCAGCCTGCTGCTCTCCGCCGGCGGCACGCAGGCGGCCGCCAGCATCAATAACGCGGGCGGCACGCTGCAGTCATGGGGCAACCTGACCCTGGTGGCGAACGGGCTGGACAATGACGGCGGCAGCGTGATCGAACGCTCCGGCCAGAATACCCTGTCGCTTGCAAATGCTGGCGGCAGCGCGATGACCGGGTTCAGCGATACGGACGGCGTGGTGCAGGCGGCGGGCAATCTATCGCTTGATACGACCTCGCTCGGTGGTGCTGCGCAGCTGGTCGCAGGGAACACGCTGGCCGTGACGCTCACGGGGGACCTCGACAGTGGCATGCTGTTCCAGTCCGGGGGCGACACGCTGCTGCGGGTCGGGGGCGACTACACGGCCGAGGCCGGTGGCGGCGTGCTGGCCGGGGGCAACGTCACCATCACGGCGGCATCGGTCACCAATAACGGCGCCCTGATGGCCGAAGGCGGCGTCCTGGACGTCTCCTCGGGCGGGGCGATCACCAATACCGGCCTCATTGATGGTGTGGCCGGTGTGGCCCTGGACCTGCCCGGCACCCTGACCAACCAGCTTGGGGCCATCCTTTCGGATAACGGGTCGATCGGGATCGGCAATGGCGCCAGCGGGGCGGCCACCGCCGTGTTCAACCGCTCCGGCGAGATCGTGGCTGACAGCGCCAGCGGGGATGTCCTGATCAACGCTGGCACGGTCACCAATGATGTCCTGGGCGGGGTGACGGTCGTCGCCAATGCCGTCCTGTGGAGCCATAGTTACGCGGGCGGCAGCAATGTCGATATTCCCGTGCCGGCAGGCCTGCTGGATACCGTGACCGGCGCACAGGGCACGGGCCAGCTTGTCGGTCATTCCCAGGGCGGCACGATCTATGTGCAGGAAGATGGTGGTCGTGCCACGCTCAACAACGCCGCCTCCCTGATCTCGGCCGGGCGTGATGTGGATATTACAACCACAGGTGGCATCATCAACGATGCCAGCCATATCGCGGCGGGGCGCGACATCAATCTCAGCGGGGGCAGCCTCGACAATATCGGCTACGCCGTCCAGCATGCTTTCTATGTAACCTGCAAGGCCTTCTACGGCTGTAGCTGGACCAGTCAGTCCGACCCGGCCTTCAAGGGCGGGTCGACGTCGGCCGTAAGGCACAAGAAGAAGTTTGGCCTCATTACGGTCGGCCATTACTGGACGGCCGCTCCGCAGCCCAAGGAAAAATGGGGTTCGAGCGAGACCTATTACGGCCCGACCGGCACCATCGTTGCAAAAGACAATATCACGGGCACCTTCACGGGCACGATCAACAACCAGACGGAAATCGCCAACGCGAGTTCCAGTGAATATACCAGCTATACCGGCGAGACGCCGGGCGGCCTGTCTCCGGTGGCTGCCGCTTCGTCTGCGTCCGGGGTTGCGGCTGACGCCGCGCTGAACGGCGGGGCGACGGCGGCCCTGGCGGATGTCAGCACCGGGGTCGCGGGGGCGGCCGGCACGCGGAGCAGTGCGGCGGCGCCCGCCACCACGGGCGGCACCCTGGCCTATCAGGGGGTCGAGACCGCGCAGGTGAAGGCGTCGGCGACGGCCCAGGAAGCCGCGATGACGCTGCCGGGATTTGCCACCAGCAGCGACCCGACCATCCCGACGGTGATCTCGGCCATTCCGGGCGGCAGCGCGCTGTTCATCGCCGATCCGGACCCCAGCGCGCATTACCTGATCGAGACCAACCCGAAATACGCGACCTTCAGCGGCTTCTATGGCTCGCAATACCTGGTCAACCGGCTGGGCGACAACACGGCGGATTACGAGTTCCTGGGGGATTCGTATTTCGATACGGAGTTCATCCAGCAGCAGATCGTGGCGTCGACGGGCCAGACCTTCCTTGGCAGCAGCTACGAGACGGCCAACGAGCAGATGGAACTGCTGCTCAACAACGCGGTCTCGGAATCCAATGCGCTTGACCTGACCTTTGGCGCAGCGCTGACGGCCAGCCAGCAGGCGGCGCTGACGCAGAACATTGTCTGGTATGTGCCCGAGACGGTGGACGGGCGCAGTGTGCTGGCGCCGAAGCTGTATCTGGCCCCAGGCCAGGCGACGCTTACGGACGGGGCGGAGATCTCGGCGACCAACGTGTCGCTGACCGGCTCGAGCATCAACAATACCGGCACGATCAACGCCAGCAACGCGCTGTCGCTGACCGCGACCAGCGGGGATATCGTCAATGCCGGCGGGACGCTGTCGGGCGGCAGCGTGGCGCTGGCGGCGCTGAACGGCTCGGTCGTCAACGAGGACCAGCTCAATACCTTCATGGTCGATGGCGGGAAGGCGCAGTCACTGGGCGCGCAGGGCACCATCACCTCGGGGGGCGATGCGCAGATCCATGCGGCGAAGGACATCACGTTTGATGGCGGGTCGCTCAGCGCGCTGGGCGATACCACGCTTGTGGCAGGGCAGGGGATCACGCTGGGTTCGGTTGCGGCGAGCGCGTCGCAGGACATCGAGCAGCATGATTACAGCCACCGCGCGGCCGAGACGGAGAATTTTGGGGCGTCGGTCAGCACGGGCGGGAACCTGACGGCGGCCGCCCTCGGCGGCGACCTCACCCTGGCGGGCGCCACGGTCGCGGCCGGGAAGTCGGCCACGCTGATGGCGACGGGCAACGTGAACCTCAACGCGGTCACCGACAGCCAGTCCTCCTATACCCGCACCGTCGAGCACGGCTTCCTGAACAGGACCACCACGACCTCGAGCGAGAGTTCCACCGACCAGGTCGGCAGCACGGTGGCGGCCAATGGCAATGTCACCATGGTCTCGGGCAAGGACATGTCCGTGGCGGGCACTGTCGCAGGCGGCGGCAATGTCACGCTTCAGGCAGGTGGCAGTCTTACGGAGAATGCGCTCCAGAGCACGGCGCAGTCATATTACGATAAGGAAAGTAAAGGATTTTATTTTGATACTGACGGTGCCAAGGCTAGGGTTGGGTTCGGATCTTCCAAAGAAAGCGTCAGTGACAGCAGCACGACCTGGACTCCGAGCATGATTGTGGCGACTGGGGGCACCCTGTCTGCTACCGGCGGCGGCCCAGTAGTCATCAACGCTTCTGATCTTGTTGCCGCGAAGGATCTGAACGTAACCGGATCCTCTGTCCTGCTCAACGCACTGTCTGATGTATCCAGCACGAAGCAGACCAGCGATTTCAAGTTCATTGGCGTGCAGGTCGGACTGTCGGATACCTCCCTTGTCGGACAGGCCGCCAATCTGGCCCTGTCGGCGGCCCAGACTGCCAGCGACAAGGACATGGCGACCCAGTCACTGGATGCCCTGTCAACTGCGGAGAGCGGCGTCAGTATCGGGAAGACTGTGGCCACGCTCGTGGATACCAAGCTGGCCGCGACAACATCAGACGTAACGAAATCCAACATAGAATTGGTAGGAGTACAGGCGGAAGTCGGATTCGAGCATGACAGCAAGACATCCGAAACTATTTCGACCACGGCAAAGGGATCTGAAGCAGAAGCTGGCGATGGACTGACCATGACTGCGACCGGGGCGCAGCCTGCGACAGACAGCAATGCCGGGGATATCATCGCCACGGCCGCGAGCCTGTCAGGTGAGAGTGTCACGCTGGCGGCGCCGGGCAATATCCAGCTCCAGTCGGGACAGGACACCACGCATACGACTACCAGCCAGACGGCCCTGTCCGCTTTTGTCGGCGCGACGGCCTCGCTGAACGCCAATCTGCAGTGGGGGGTCAGTGTTACGGGGCAACTCAGTGCCTCCCATTCCCACACGAATTCACAAAGCACGACACAGGTAGATACGACGGTCACGGGTGCGCAGAATGTGAGCATCGATAATGGGGCGGGGACGACCACGCTGGACGGGGCCAGGGTATCCGGTGGTTCCGTAGATGTGGCGGCGGGTAACCTGAATATTACCTCGGCACAGAATACGGCAAGCTATCTCAGCACGAATGAGAGCGCAGGCTTCAGCTTTGCCGTTCCCGTCTATGGCACGGGCGGGGAGATGGGTTTTTCGGTCAATGCCTCGGCAGGGGTTCTGTCTGACACTTACGCCTCGACGGAAGCCAGTGGCCTTTCCGGGCTTTATGCAGGTCAGGGCGGCCTTGATGTCGATGTTGCCAGCAGCACGACCCTCAATGCCGGCGTCATGGAAAGCACGGCGGCATCCGGCAACATGGTTACAACGGGTAGCCTGACGGCGAATGATGAACAGAATAAATCAGAATATGCCGGCGCATCTGCCAGTATCTCATACGGTAATCTGGGGAGTGGAGGGAATACAGGACCGGATCAAGGAATAGAAAATACAAAAAGAAAAACTTTTGATGGAGGAGCTAATGTAAGCGGATTTGCGGCACCAGTAATTGGTATGACTTCATCGAACAGCCTCTCTTCTATTGGGTCAAATATCACAATTAATTCCGGATCTACGTCAGGTGTCGTGTCCCGTGATCCATCAACTGCAAACCATGCGATCAGTAATGATTTTGATACGAATGAAGCGGGCGAGATTTTGTCCCTAACGAATAGTTTCGAAAAGTCGGTCAAGGCTGCGTACAACGAGTCAAATGCGGTAAAGGCAATGCCAAGCAATAAAAATTTGACAGATCAAGAAAGGATAGAAAATGACAAAAAATAACAATGTTAAAGGATTGTTTTTTGCAATATCTTCGTCGCTTCTTCTTTTTGGTTGTGTGCAGCCTACGCCACCAAAAATACCATTAAATATAAATGAAGTATCATGGGCAAAGAAAAAAGGGAGTGCTTCTATTAAAGGATGTGTTAGTGGAGGATATTTTGAAAAATATCATAACTATCAAGTTCCTAATGGAACATATGATTCTTATCCAATAGAAAGTTCATATCACGATAACCCTTCTCGAAATTTTACAATAGACCTTCTTCCCGAAAATGATTATATGTATAATCTTTCAGAAAAAATGAAACATTACTACTTGTTGCATAGCTATCATACATTGAATGATCCCCGATGGGTTGAATCTTCGGTTATGCCATTTATTCCTCATATTTCGTGCCCTGCAGATGGCCCTAATACTTGCCCATCGAGAGGGCATTTTAATTTTAATAATCTTCCTGCAGGAAACTGGTATATAGTGGCTGGATATAATGCAACCAAAGAAGACAATGCTGTGGCAGTTACCGTGCAAAAAATAACAACCATTGATGGGCAGACAGTTCCATTCGTTTCTTGGTTTGGGGTATTGAATAAAAATCAATGTACGCCTTGATTTATGAATTGAATCGCACCGGGATTGGCGGAGACCGAGGTATGTAAGTTACATGGCGATGGAGTAAGGTCCTCCCGAGTGGCGTAAAACGGACCTGTCAGGAATTTCGTGTTTGGGCGTTTGATGTGAAAGAAGGAGCAGCTCTACCGGAAGTGTCCTCTTTGTAGTGTATGGACCATTTCTTTGATCGGCAGGTTTGACGTAGAAATCCGTCGCGCATCGCTACCTCTGATAATGACATTTATCAAAAGTAGGATGGCAGCTTACGCCTCATCTCGGTCGTTTGGACCACAAGGTTGTTTGCCAAATAGCGGACATCAGCGCTTCAAAGCCTCGTTGCAGAGATTGTCTGGATCTCACTGATTGCACCTATTGAATGATCCCAAGACACAGACAGGCAACCCATGGACGTTATGGTGAAAATTTCAGCAATACGGAATTGTGATCGGATCATATGACAAGCACGTTCCTTATATCCCTTACATACTGCCCCATAGTATGAAAAGGATACTCAAGGGTAGTATATTCGGGAGTAAGCGTTCGTGCCGCACACACCGGCTGAGAAAAAGCGCGTTCTGACCCGCGTGCGCCGTATTCGCGGGCAACTTGATGCGCTGGAACAGGCTTTGGAGAAGGGAACTGATTGCGGTCCGGTGCTGCAACAGGTGGCGGCTATCCGGGGAGCGATCAACGGATTAATGGCCGGTGTTCTCGAAAGCCACCTGCGGGAAGAATTTGTTGAGTGTGCCGGTGATCGTGATGCTGCCAGTGGTTCGATCGAGAATGTGGTGTCACTCGTTCGATCCTATCTCCGGTAATGCCCTCGATGCTGGCTGATAGGTTATTTGGAGAAAAAATCATGAAATCACGGGCCGCAGTTGCTTTCGAGGCGGGTAAGCCCCTTGAGATTGTCGAGATCGATGTAGCGCCTCCTCGTGCTGGTGAGGTGCTCGTGCAGATCACGCATACGGGTGTGTGCCACACTGATGCGTTTACCCTGTCAGGGGATGATCCCGAGGGACTGTTCCCAGCCGTTTTGGGTCACGAAGGCGCGGGAATTGTCATCGAGGTCGGAGAAGGGGTCACCAGCGTTGCCCCCGGCGACCATGTCATTCCGCTTTACACGGCGGAATGCGGTGAATGTCTGTTCTGTAAGTCGGGAAAAACCAATCTCTGCATTTCAGTGCGCGCCACACAGGGTAAAGGCGTGATGCCGGATGGCACGACACGCTTCTCCTACAAAGGTCAGCCGATCCATCATTACATGGGGTGTTCGACGTTCAGCGAATACACGGTTGTCGCCGAGGTTTCTCTGGCAAAAATCAATCCCGCATCCAATCCAGAGCATGTCTGTCTGTTGGGATGTGGCGTCACCACAGGGATTGGTGCGGTACACAACACGGCCAAGGTGCAGCCGGGAGATACGGTTGCCGTCTTCGGTCTGGGCGGGATCGGTCTCGCGGTCATTCAGGGAGCGCGACAGGCAAAGGCTGGCCGGATTTTCGCTATTGATACCAACCCGGAAAAGTTTGAACTTGCCAAAGCATTCGGCGCCACGGAATTCCTCAACCCCAAGGATTATGACAAACCGATTCAGCAGGTTCTTGTGGAAATGACCGGCTGGGGTATTGATCATACATTTGAATGTATCGGAAACGTCAACGTCATGCGCGCGGCGTTAGAAGCCGCGCATCGTGGGTGGGGGCAGTCGATCGTCATCGGGGTGGCAGGGGCCGGTCAGGAAATTTCGACCCGTCCCTTCCAGCTTGTGACGGGGCGTTCGTGGCGCGGCTCGGCTTTCGGTGGGGTCAAGGGACGCAGCCAGCTTCCCGGCATGGTCGAAGATGCCATGCGTGGCGATATCGAACTTGCGCCTTTCGTAACCCACACCATGCCGCTCGAAGACATCAATACGGCCTTCGATCTGATGCATGAAGGAAAATCCATCCGTTCCGTCATTCATTTCTAAGGTCTGCGTCTCACCGCGCAACATCATTTCCAATGGTTGGAAATTACAGGAGAACGATCATGGCAGTTATTTCCGGTGACGGTGTTTTCTCTCATGTTTTTCTTGGGGCAGTGGATACTGCGGTATCCGCGAAATTCTATGACGCCGCGCTTGCGGCTCTGGGCATAAAAAACCTGGGGCCGTTCGGGCATGGGTGGATTCTGTATGGCCGCGAAAAGCCAGCCTTCATCATTGCACGTCCAGGCAACGGTGAAGCGCCCTCAAGCAACGGTGTCACCATCGGTTTTGCAGCAGCGACACCCGCCGAAGTGGAGGCTTTTCATGCCGCAGGTCTTGCCAATGGGGGAGCCGATGAAGGCGCACCCGGTCCGCGAAGCCACTTACCGGGCGCTTACGCTGCCTATCTCCGGGATCCGGCAGGGAACAAGATCTGCACTTATACCTTCACGGACGGTAACTGACATGCGCAAAAGGCAGTGAGAGCCATGGAACGCAAGGAAACACACGCCTCTTTTGGGGGCGTGCAGGAAGTCTGGCGACACAAGTCCGTGTCGTTGGGTGTGGAAGCAAACTTCGCGATCTACCTGCCGCCGCAGGCAAAAACTGAAAAGGTTCCCGTTCTTTACTGGCTCTCCGGTCTGACATGTACGGAGCAGAATTTCATTGGCAAGGCTGGCGCGCAACGCGTGGCCGCAGAACTGGGCATCGCCATTGTCGCGTCGGATACCAGTCCACGGGGCGTGGGTGTGGCTGATGACGATGCGTACGATCTTGGACAGGGTGCCGGATTTTACCTCAATGCGACGCAGGAGCCGTGGGCTGTGCATTATCGGATGTATGATTACGTCGTCACGGAACTTCCTGCGCTGATTGAGGCGAGCTTTCCGGTTACGCAGCAGCGAGGCATTGCGGGACATTCGATGGGTGGATTTGGCGCCATCATGATCGCGCTGCGTAATCCTGGCCGCTATCGTTCTGTGTCAGCCTTTTCACCCATTGTGGCACCAACGCAGGTACCATGGGGTGAAAAAGCATTCAGTGCTTATCTGGGGCCGGATCGTGCCAGTTGGGCAGCCTATGACCCGCTTGAACTTGTGCGGACAGCGAAGGAAAGACTGCCTGTTCTGATAGATCAGGGTCTGGCGGACCAGTTTCTGAAAGAACAGCTCAGGCCAGAACTGTTCCAGGAAGCCGCACAGAATGCAGGGCAGGAACTCATCCTGAATCTTCGTCCTGATTACGATCACAGCTATTATTTTGTAGCCAGTTTTATTGCAGATCATCTCAGATATTTCGTGAGTAAACTACGATGAATAGATTGTCTGTCTTTTGGGATCCGGAATTTTCTGGCTTTGAGTGGAGATGAAATCTGTTAGGGGCATCTTTCAAACTGTGAAATCAGCTGGCAGCTTGCCGTGTGGGCTTGAGCGTACCGTCGAAGAGCATGGACCTTTCGACGCGCCGGAGCATCGTAGGATATCTCAGATGTCATGGCGGAAAGGCGTTTTGAACTTCGATAACGAAACTCCGCAGTTTTGGGGTCATAGCAGGGCCGGCATTGTAAAGCAGATGCATCGGGCGACCAGGAACTCTCCACTGGGATAGAATGCGGACAAGGCGGCCAGAATCAAGTTCGGGCTTCAAGGCCTGTTCAGAACCCAATACTATGCCCTCTCCTGACAAGGTGAGGGCCAATAGAAAGCCCCAGTCGTTGGACGTCACAGTGCCAGAAACCATGACAGATCGTGTGCAGGTCTTTCGTATAAAGTGCCATGCTGTTCGTACAGAATTTGCAGAGTTTTCGTAGACAAGACACTGATGCCGGGCGAGTTCCTCAGGACTGTCCGGAGCGCCAAATTTTTCGAGATAGGCAGGCGCTGCGCAGACCGTGAGGGAATATGAGGCCAGAGGGCGACTGACGACCGTAAGATCGGGATCTGGCTCGCCAATACGAATGACAGCTTCATGGCCATCCAGCGTCGGATGAACCAGTTGATCCGTAAGGGATACTTGTAATCGTACCTTCGGGAATTTCTTCCGAAAATTATGTAGAAACATGGGGAACATGGTCCGCCCGAAGGTAACTGGTACGCTGACAGCAAGTGTACCACGTGGTTCGCCCAGCGTGTTGGCGGCAAGATTATCAGCACGCTCGACAGCCTTCAGGACGAGATGACATTGCTCGCAGTAAAGACTCCCTATTTCTGTGAGGCTCTGACGACGTGTCGTCCGATGGAGCAGGCGCGTGCCAAGATGACGCTCCAGAGCCTCTATATGTTTGGCCACCATCTGCGGCGATAAGGTCAGACGCTGAGCGGCCGCGGCAAAAGACCCCAGTTCCGTAACCGGCCGCTCTGGGCCGCCTTGATTATGCGGCCTGTCTGTGCAGTGTATTCACGGGTTTCCAGTTCCATGGCAACAGTTCGTGGAGCCGGTTGATCTTGTGCTCGTTGATACGGGCCAGGACGTCGGCGAGGTAATCGTGCGGATTAAGCCGGGAGAGTTTTGCGCTTTCGATAAGCGTCATGGCATCAGCGATGTTGTCGCCCCCGGTGTCGGATCCGGCAAAGAGATAATTTTTTCGCCCCACGCATACGGGCCGTATGGCGCGTTCGGCAGGATTGTTGTCGATGGCGACACGACCATCTTCGAGGAACAGGGTAAAGGCCTTCCACCGGTTGAACGCATAACGGATCGCTTTTGCCAGTTCCCCCTTTCCAGGGATACGGGCAAGCTGTGTTTCGCACCATGCGTGGAATGCTGTGACACGGGGGCGGCTTTGTTCCTGTCGGACAGCCAGACGATACGGGGCCGGGTGTCCGGTGATCTGGCGCTCGATATCGTAGAGCTCTCCGATCTGTTCAAGTGCTTCCCTTGCGATTGTCGAATCACTGCCCTTCCAGACATCATGGAAGGCCCGGCGGAGATGAGCCCAGCAGGCCGCTTCGCGCACGTGCACGGTTCCTGTTGCGTCTGGTTTATACAGATCCCTGAACCCGGCGTAGGCGTCAGCCTGCAGAATGCCCCGGAACTGTGCCAGATGGGTCTGGGGATTGATCCCCTTGCGATCGGGAGAGAACCAGTAGGCCACGGCGGGCGGATCACTCCCTCCCCATGGGCGGGGATCGCGCAGATAGCTCCAGATCCGCCCTTCCTTCACGCCCCGGGGTTTGCCAGCCTGACGCAGACGGGGGTCAAGAACCTGGATGGGTGTATCATCAGCATGTAGCAGGTCTGCCTTTACGACATCCTGACGGATCAGATCTGTCAGAGGACGCAGAACGGCAACGGCCTGACCACACCAGTCGATCAGGGTTGAACGGGGAATGTCCACACCCTGACGGGCAAAGATCTCATTCTGACGATAAAGCGGAATGTGGTCATCGAATTTCGAGACCAGGATATGGGCTAAAAGCCCGGTGCCAGCCATCCCCCGTGGGACAGGGCGCGACGGTGCTTCAGGCTGCACCAGTGTTTCGCAGTGACGGCAGGATTTCTTCAGCCGTGCCGTTTCGACAACTTTCAGTTTTGCCGCAATAAAGTCCAGTATTTCGGTGACATCTTCGCCTACAAGACGCAGGGGACCGCCACAGGCAGGACAGGCCTCACCTGGGTCGAGAACAATACGCTCCCGTGGTGTCGTGTCAGAAACCTTTGGTTTGCCACGCTGCCGTGGGGGAGAGAGTGCATCATCGCTGACATCATGCTCCCTGATATCAGGAGAAGGATCGGCTGCCGCGATGGCGATTTTTACATCTTCAAGGAGCAGTTCGAGTTGTTCAATCTCACGGTCTATCTTTTCTGAACTGGCCCCGAATTTCTGTTTCTGAAGACGTGCGATCCGGATTTTGAGAGACTGGACAAGAGCTTCATACGCACGGGCTGACGCAGAAAGCCGAGCCACTTCGGTCTGCAGGGAAACAATCATTTCCCTCAGGGTATCCGGATCATCAGGCAGGACCGCAGGTGCAGACGTCATTATGAAAAAATAGCAGAAAACCTAAGAAAATTCAAAATGTTCTGCACTCTCACGCCATAAAAATCAGGCCACGCGAGACGGTGGTGCAGACCAGGAAGGGCGTCTCCACTCCATGCCTTCCCACAGCATGGCCATCTGTGCTGTCGTCAGGCGTGCAACGCCCTCTGCCGGAGACGGCCATGGAAAACGTCCCTTCTCAAGCACCTTGTAATAAAGACAGAACCCCTGACCGTCCCACATCAGAAGCTTGATCCTGTCCCCACGGCGACCACGAAAGGCAAAGAGCGCCCCTGATGTCGGGTTCTGACGCAGCACGTCCTGTGCCAGTGCTGCCAGACCCGATATGCCCTTGCGCATATCGGTCACCCCGCAGGCCAGATAGACACGCACGCCGTTGCCCACGCCAATCATGCCGTCTCCGCAATCCGGATGACCCGGGCCAGAAGATCTTCGGCAGGATGTCCCGTCACCCTGATACTACGGCCATTGCGCAGCACTATGGCCAGTTCGTCAGGATCACCGCCAGATGCCACAGCAGGTGTCGTCACTGAAGCAACAGGAACAAACGCCACAGACTGATCTGGGGAAGATAGTCTTTGACGGAATGACGTCCGCCATTGGTAAAGATGTTGGCGGGTCAGGTCATGTCGACGTGCCACATCCGATACACTTGCTCCATCCACACCAACTTCAGCCAGTATCGCCAGCTTCCGTTCATCCGACCAGCGGCGGCGGCGTTCAACGCCAATCAGGATTTCCTGGGTCATTCTTACCTCTCAAATGACGTCAATAACGACGTCGTTAACGACGGTAAGTTACCAGTCACAATCCTCAATCATAAGGCGGCCTCAAACGGCCGGTTACCCAGTTCCACAACCTTGATGAAAACCTTCATACTGGTCAAACGATCAAGCATTCATCATCCTCAGTTGTGACTGACATCTTCTATCGACAATTTATCTCTTAAAAAAGAGGAATATGTTGAGCCTGCTGATTGATCGGCAAGCATCTTCTCCGATGGAGCTCTTTAGAATGCCTATTTATCTTGTGCGAATGGATCATCCGGACGGCGACGGGTGGGGGCAGCATGTCGTGGCGCATGTGCTGTATCTCAAGCGCCTCATTCAGGAAGGTAGTCTTCTGGCTTCTGGTCCGCTGAAAGGCACCCCATTGCGGTCAGGTTTTCTGATCATGAAAGGTGCCAATCGGCAGGAGATTGAAGCGATGGTGGCTCGGGATCCGTTCTCGCCGGAAGGTTTGATCTGTGATCTTCGAATTGAAGAGTGGGATCCGCTGTTCGGTTGCCTGTCCAACCTATCGACCGGCAAACCGCCCGTGGAACTGCAATCTCTATTCCCATCCGAAGAACACTCATGATCTATGAAATGATTCGCTTTCGGACGGATGTTTTGGGAGTGCCAGCCCTCTCCCGTCTCCTGAAAGCACGGTTCTCGGATACCCTGAATCCTGTTGCGGGAAGCCTCACAGGGGTATGGCGAACGGAGATCGGTGAACTTGGAACGCTACTCCTGCTGCGTTCCTTTTCCTGTCAGGATGCCTTGCTTAAGGCGCGGCACAGAACACTGGAGTCCAGAACGCCCTTCGGTATCAAGATGAACGACGTTTTAATAGAAGCTGAGGCGTTTGAAGGCTTTCCGTTTCTTAAACCCCCGGAGTTTGGTGAATGTGGTGGACTCTATGAAATCCGAACTTACAGTTTAAAAGCTGGAGGGTTGGAACCGACCCTGAAAGCGTGGCAGAGTGCTCTGAAGCCTGCACAAGCCTATACCCGCCACCTGATCACCAACATGTTCGCGCTGGATGGTGCGTCACGCATCTGCCATATCTGGGCCTTCGACAGCTTTGAACAACGCAATATTCTGCGTCAGCAACATTACGTGGACGGACTTTGGCCGCCAAAAGGAGGGCCTGAGCAAATTATTCATGCCCAGTCCTGCCTTTGCTTACCGGAAACTTTCTCGCCATTACGGTGACGACGAAAAGCTCACAAATGTTCCCATGAATGACTGCTTTGCCAGCCTTGTCGCTTGATAACCGACATTCTGTTACCCCCCCATTTTTCCCATTCGTATTAGATCCGTATCAAACAGACTATAGTCATATTGAGACAGAGCAAAGCTATGCAAGAATAAGGGCTATATGTCGGTTTTTGTCGGGAAGCCTGAATGGGACAGACTTCCAGCCATTTCTATTGAAGCTGTCAAAACGGATATTGTGCAGCGAGGCCCTTTTATGATGATGGGTCTGGCAGTGCCGGTTCTTCCCCGAAGGGGCGATTGAGGATCGTGAGCACCTCTTCGGCAGCATAGATCCGGTTGCGGGCATAGCCGGTACGTTCGGTCAGGATCCCGACCTGGCAGAGCTGGGCAAGGGCCGTCTGGGCGGCCGGGGGCGTGATGTCCAGCAGATGGCCAAGGCGACTGGCCGTCAGGACGGGATAATCGGTCAGCAGGTCCAGCGCGCGCAGCGCGGCCGAGCCCTTGCGGAAAGCCCGGCGCTGCCGCCATGTGGCCTTCAGGGCCTGGGTTGCCTGCCGGGTGACCTGCACTTCGGTAACGGTCCGGATGATGGCGTCTGACAGGAACCCGATCAGGGGCGGCCAGTCGAGCCGCTGCTGGGCACGTTTGAGCGCCGCGTAATAGTCCTGTCTGTGGGCCTCGATATAGGGGGAAAGATACAGGGGGACCTGGCCGTCAGCGGCCATCATCAGCGGAAGTAGCAGGCGGCCAACCCGGCCATTGCCATCGCTGAACGGATGCACGGCCTCGAAATGGGCATGGGCGATGGCCAGCCGGGTGATGAGGGACTGGGTCATCTGCTGCATCCCGTCGGCCTGCATGTAGTTCAGGGAGGCCTCCAGACAGGCTGCCACCTGGTCGGGAGGAGGCGGGTTATAGGTCGAATAGGCGATATGCCCTGTCCCGCCGATCCAGACCACGTCCCGGCGCAGGGTGCCCGGTGTCCTGCGATAGGCCGGGTCATGCTGCATGACCGCCTGATGGAGCGTCAGCACGGTGGGCAGGCGGAAGAGGGCCGGGCCTTCGCTGCAGGCCTGTGGCAGGAACTGCTCCAGGGCGCGCGCATAGTCGCGGACCTGCCGTGTGGCATGGGAAGCGTCCTGGTCGTCTTCATCGACCACCAGCAGCTCATTGAGGGTGCTGTGCGTGCCTTCCATGGCAGAACTGCTGAGGGCTTCCTGACGGCTCAGGACGCGGCTGATCAGGTACGGATCAGGCAGGGTACGGGCGAGGGCGGCGATTTCACCCAGGGCGGACAAAGCCTGCCCATGGCGGGCGGCGGCATCGCCCAGCATAACGCCCGCTTCAGGCGGCGACGGGGGCACGACCCCGTAATGCTGGGCATAGGGGGCGGGTAGCCGCTGCAGACATTCCCGGATCCCGCCGGCCAGATCCTCACGCTTCATCCTGGCCAACCTTTTCCTGAGACCGGATTTTCCTAACATGATTAAGGTTTTTGTTAAAACCTTAATCATGTTAGCCAGAAGTAGGCCCTTGCGCAAGGTTCTGCCACGTTGTGCGTGCAGCCACAGGTGACGTGGATGAAAATCCCTCCAGGCCTAATCCTGTCCGGTAATATGGATTACCGGACAGGTCTGCGCTAGGCTCTGGCGAGCCCGAAAGCCGCAGGAAACCGCCCTATCGTGATTATCGATCCTAACGGGATTGGCCCGGCCGGCAGGGACACTTCCCTGGCCGCGCCGCTGGCCCAGGCCCGCGCCTATGCCCGCGCCAGCCGGGCGCCCGCCACCCGCCTGGCCTACCGGCGCGACTGGGCCGCCTTCACCGCCTGGTGCCACGCCCGGGACCAGGGCGCGCTGCCCGCCGATCCCCGGCTGGTGGCACTGTTCCTTGCCCATGAGGCCGCGCGTGGCCTGCGCCCGTCATCGATCGGCCGCCGGCTGGCGGCCATCGCCTTTGCCCATCGTCAGGCCGGCTGCGTGCCGCCCCAGGCCCAGCCACAGGCGGGCGTGCTGGCAGAAGTGATCGCCGGCATCCGTCGTCAGGCCGGCACCGCCCCGCGCCGCAAGCAGGCTGCCGATGACCGGGTGCTGCAGGCCATGCTGGCCGCCCTGCCGGCGACAAACCTGAAGGCCATCCGTGACCGGGCGCTGCTGGCCTTCGGCATGGCCGGGGCCTTCCGCCGCTCGGAACTGGCCGGGCTGCGCTGCGACCAGCTCGACCGCACCCCAGAGGGCATGACCGTGCGCTTCGGGGCAACCAAGACCGATCCCGAGGGGCGGGGCGTGTGCATCGCCATTCCCGAAGGACGCCGCATCCGGCCCGTCGCCCTGCTCGAGGCCTGGCTGGAGGCGGCCGGAATTACGGACGGAGCCGTATTCCGTGACGTGGTGCGCGGTCAGGCCAGCGCAGGCCCGATCAGCGACCGCACCGTGGCCCGCGTGGTCCAGCGCGCTGCCCAGGCCGCAGGCTACGACCCGGCCCGCTTCGGGGGGCATTCCCTGCGCGCAGGCTTCCTCACCTCAGGCGCGCGGGCCGGGGCCAGTCTCTTCCGGCTCAAGGACGTCTCCCGCCACCGCTCCACCGATGTCCTCGCAGCCTATGTCCGCGAGGCCGGACTCTTTACAGATCATGCAGGAGAGACGTTTCTTTGACTGTCATTTTAGGTAGAGGCTGTGCCGGTCCAGGTCCGTCCATTTCCTGATCGACCACGTCCAGATCTTCCGTGCATTCTGGCAAAATTTGTGGTTGGTCTGTTTTCTGAACTTTTCGTAATTCTGAAAATTATTTCCCATGGTCAGTATGTCCCCTTTATTCTCTCCCGGCGTAGCCCAGAACGACAATAATGAGGCTTCCATAGCTACTACCCGTTCCAGGCGGGCCCGTCGGATGCGGCGTCTGGCGCGGGTCAGGACCCTGAAGTGGCATCGAACCATCATGTATTGTACCGGGGCCGTGCTGATTGGCATTATCTCCGTAATCTTTGCCCATATCGGGGATTGGGCGGCCGAGCTGCGTTATCATGTTGTCGCCAGAAACCCATGGTCCATGCTGGTGATTGCCCCGCTCGGGCTTGTTGCCATTTCCTGGCTGACACGCCTGTTGTTCAATGGTGCTCAGGGATCAGGAATTCCCCAGACAATCGCAACCCTGCATATGCATAATTTCGTGCTTGTGGACCGGATCCTGACCTTGCGCATTGCGCTGGGCAAGATCCTGATGACATGCTTGGGTCTCATCTGTGGTGCCTCGATCGGTCGTGAAGGGCCGAGTGTCCAGATCGGCGCTTCCATCATGCACGCATTTTCGCGTGCCATGGGGCAGCATAATGATGTCACCAGGCATGGTATGATCCTCGCAGGGGGGGCTGCCGGCATGGCTGCCGCTTTCAATACGCCTCTTGCCGGTGTTGTGTTTGCGATTGAAGAACTGGCGCACTCCTTTGAACAGAAGGCGTCGGGGCGTACTCTGACTGTTATTATTTTTTCGGGGATTACAGCAATTGCCCTGTTGGGGAACTATACATATTTTGGTCGGACGAATGTTTTTATTCCGGTAGGACGCGCATGGCTGGCCGTTCTGGTATGTGGTGTAAGTGGTGGATTGGCGGGGGGGATTTTCGCCCGTCTTGTCATCCGCCTTTCAAAAGGTCTACCGGCTTTTCTTGGCCGGTTTTCAAGTCGATTCCCTCTTGTATTTGTGGCGCTATGCGGCCTGTTACTGGCTCTGATCGGACTGGCATCAGATGGTGCGACTTATGGTACGGGCTATCTGCAGGCGCGTGGGATAGTGGATGGAAGTCTGCATTATCCTGCGTCTTTCTTTCTTCTGAAGTATATCTCCATGCTGATTACTTTCTGCTCTGGCATTCCTGGCGGCATGTTTGCACCTTCCCTTGCGATCGGTGCAGGAATGGGAGGATGGGCCGAGCAGTTTCTGCCTCATACGTCGCCTGGAGGCGTTGTACTGCTGGGTATGGCTGCCTATTTTTGTGGCGTTGCCCAGTCACCGCTGACGGCAACCATCATCGTGATGGAAATATGTGACAATCAGCAGGTGACCCTAGCCCTGCTGGCCACGGCCTTCCTGTCGTTCGGTGTATCCCGCATGGTCTGTCCCAGACCGCTTTATTCGGCACTGGCTACGGGATTTCTGGAAAAAACAGAGCAAATGGCGCGACAGGTATCTCACGATAGATTGGAAAAATAATTTTATTCTGAACTGGGTTCCTGATCGAGCGGCTGATCAGCATTCTGTTGGGCAGATTCACCAACAAGAAAAGAAATATGAAATCATGTTGCTTCCTCTGTCCAATCCGGTTCCACAATCAGGGAAACCGGAAAATGTCTGCAGTCTGGTGTTCCTGTCTGCGGCATCTGTCGTGATCGGGGCATCTGCCGGTATGATCTGTGGTATCTTCCGCTTGTTGCTGGAATGGCTGGAGGCCGTCCGGACAGATATGGGAATGGAAGTGTCGCTTCAGCATGGCTTTTCTTGCGAAGGCGTGCTGTTGATCATCGGATCTGGCGCAGCTGCATGGCTGGCTTCAGGTCTCGTTCGTCATTTTGCCCCTCTTGCAGCAGGAAGTGGCATCCCGCATGTGGAAGCTGTCTTGTTGAGTGCGTCACCGCCTGCGCCATGGCGGGTGGTGCCCGTCAAATTCGTGGGTGGCCTGCTGGCGATCGGAAGTGGGCTTGCCTTGGGACGTGAAGGGCCCAGTGTGCAGATGGGAGCGACTGCAGCTCATACGTTTGGCAGGCTGCTCTGTCTGGAGAAGACAGACTGCCTTGCCCTCCTTGCTGCAGGCGCGGGAGCAGGGCTGGCGACCGCTTTCAATGCGCCGGCAGCCGGTGCTGTTTTCGTTTTGGAAGAACTGGTCGGCCGGTTTGAAATCAGAATGGTTTGTGCCGCATTGGGGGCATCCATTTCGGCCATTCTGGTCAGCCGGGGCATGCTGGGTAGCCAGACGGTCTTTAGTGTCGCTCCTCTGATCCTTCCAGAATCGCTTGCCAAACAGCTGTTTTTCGTCATGACCGGGGTCATGACGGGCCTGGTTGCTGTCGGATACAACCGGACGACCATGGCAGTGCTCCGTCTGGCCGGGAGGCTGCCTATCAGCATCTCAGTCAGGCCTGTTCTGGTGGGAGGTTTGGCCGGTTTGGTGGTTTGTCTTGCACCGCACTTGGCTGGAGGGGGAAAGTGGATCACGCAGACGGCCATAAACAACGAGATCGGATTACATCAGATTCCGGCACTACTGGCTTTTCGGCTGATTTTTGGGGCCCTGTCTTATGCCGCTGCAACACCTGGAGGTCTGTTTGCCCCCATGCTGGCCCTGGGGGCACTTTCCGGTCTGGGGAGTAGTGTTGTGGCACAGGCATTAAGTCCTGATACACCTCTGGCGACCGCACCTTTTGTGATTGTCGGCATGGCCTCCATGTTCGCCGGATCCGTTCGTGCACCGCTGACCGGGATTATTCTGGTTATGGAAATGACAGGTTCGTCCGAGTTGATAATGCCGCTTTTATCCGGGAGTTTTGCTGCGATGGTCGTAGCCGGCGCACTTGGAGACATGCCCATTTATGCTGCCCTGAGACTCAGGGCCCAGTCACACACGCGATGATTTCAGAGAAGTGTTCTATCCCCGCTCTGGGGGGAAGCAGAATGCAATTGCATAATAAGTCTCTGACCTTAGATCAGGAGGCTATGATGCCCCGGAATAGCTCTCATCCGAAGGTGGAGATTTTCAACTTCCGGATTGACCCGGCGCTGAAGGCAGCGTTCACGGCTGCAACCAGTGCGGATGAACGGCCTGCTGCCGATGTGCTGCGGGATTTCATGCGCGCTATGTGGCGGGGCGGGAGCGTCGTGCTTTCGAGGCAGAAGCGCGGCGGCAGTCCCGTGAAGTAGCGGTGCTGGCGTGCGCCCCGGCGAGTGATGAAGCTCTCGTCTTGCGCGCACTGGACGCGCTTTTCGAGGAGGACGATTTCCGGGATGGGTGGACGGCGTGAAACGTGGTGATCTGGTGACGATTGCCGTTAATGGTGATTATGGCGAACCGCGTCCGGTCCTTGGGGTGCAGGCCGACGCCTTTTCCGACCCGCCAGCTATGACCGTGCTGAGGTTGACCAGCATCGTGCAGAACTGGCCTTTGTTCCGGATTACGGTTGTACCAGCACGACGAACGGCTTACGCAGCCTGTCGCAGGTGATGGTTGATTGGGCGATATCCCTGCCACGGGAGAAGATCGGTCAGGGTTTCGGGCATCTGGAGGCTGCGTCTCTGCGTCAGGTTGATCAAGCTTTGTCAGTTTTTCTCGGTCTGTCGGGTGACCGTCTTCCATGATTACGCGCGATTTTCCGGTGTTTCAAAGGGCTATAGGCAATAGTGTAACAGGCCGGGCCTGAATCGGGCCGGCCGGCCCCGCGATTGCAGCGGTTTTCCTGTCCGGGGCGGGTGATATGTGTTACACTTTTCGGGAAATCATGCCCAGACCTGCCCCGAAGGCCCCTGTCCGGCCGCCTCGCCAGTTGCCGCTGTTCCCCGAAACGGCGGCGCTGGTGCGCGTGGATCCGGCCGCCAACTGCTGGCGCTTCTACCATCTGTCACTGCAGCCCGACCTGTTCGGCGGCACCGCCCTGGTGCGGCAGTGGGGGCGGATCGGAACGGTCGGCCGGCAGATCTGCGAGCTGCATGACGATGTCGGGCAGGCGCTCGACGCCCTCGCCCGTCAGCTTCGGGCCAAGCGCCGGCGGGGTTACCGCGACAGGACGGCCGGATGAGCGGCACCCGAAAACCGGGACAGCGGGCGACCCCGGCAGGCGCCCCTGGCGGGATGCAGCTGTTCGACCGCGACGGGAGCCGCAAATACCTCACGGTTGCCGAGCGGGCGCGGTTCCTGCGCGCGGCCGAGCAGGCGCCGCGCGAGGCCCGCACGCTGTGCATGACCCTGGCCTGGTCAGGCTGTCGCTTGTCCGAGGCCCTCGCCCTGACGGCGGACCGGGTGGACCTCGCCGGCGGCGTGCTGGTGTTCGCTACGCTCAAGAAGCGCCAGGACGGGATCTATCGCGCCGTGCCGGTGCCCCCCTCCCTGCTCGAGGCCCTGGATCTGGTGCATGGCATCCGCGAGGCCCAGCGTAGGCGAGGGCGTGGATCGGCCGCCCGGCTGTGGCCCTGGTCCCGCATGACCGGCTGGCGGGCGGTGCACGCGGTCATGGACGCCGCCGGCCTGTCCGGCCCGGCCGCCTCCCCCAAGGGCCTGCGCCATGCCTTCGGCGTCGCCGCCGTCTCCAGCGGTATCCCCCTCAACATGGTGCAGAAATGGCTCGGTCACGCCCAGCTCTCCACCACCGCCATCTACGCCGATGCCGTCGGCGCCGAGGAGCAGGATATCGCACGGAAAATGTGGGAGTGATTTTCTGTCATTCTCTCTTGTAGATAGAGCAGATTTTCACGTATGACCACATGCAAACATGAGGTCATGTAAGGACGTTCACATGCCAACAATAGCGATTATCAGCCAGAAGGGTGGGGCTGGAAAAACCACTCTGGCCTTGCATCTGGCTGCTGCGGCTGAGGATGCTGGCCATACAGCATTGGTGATTGATGTGGACCCACAGGCGACGGCGAGCCAATGGGCCGCATGGCGTAAGGATGCTCCGCCGGTTGTAATTGACAGTGCTCCGCCTCGTCTCGCGGCTAAGATCGGACAGGCAATGAGTCAGGGTGCTGAGTTCATCGTGATTGATACTCCGCCTCACGCTGATAGTGCGGCTAGTGCTGCCGTTGAAGTCGCCGATTTGGTATTAATTCCATGTCGGCCGAGTGCGTTCGATCTTGCAGCAATCAAAACGACTGCCAGCCTTATAAAAATGCGTGGCAAACCAGCCTTCGTCGTTTTTACAGCGGGAAGTCCGACTGCTCCACGTATGTATGAGGAGGCCACACAACTCGTACAAAGTTACGGACTGAACGCATGTCCACATATTATCGCTGATCGTGCAGTTTTCCGTCATGCTGCGGCGGAAGGGAAAACTGCAATGGAAGTAGAGCCTAAAGGCAAGGCGTCTGATGAGGTAAGGCTGCTTTACAAGTGGACATGCAAGCATGTAAACATGCAATCATCAAGGAAGCGGAGAGCTAGTGCATGAGCCGGAAGGGGTCTCTACTGTCGTTGCGGGATCGTGATTCCGCAATATCGCCGGTTGCAGTTGCATCAGAAGGCAAGGTTGCTGCTACCAATGTTGTTGGTACAGCCAGCAAGCAGGTTGCGCCGAGCCGTCAGGGCAAGAAAGCCATGACCGGCTATTTTAGTCCGGAAATGTCATTTGCCATGCATATGACCGCCAGAAAGCATGGGATGAGTTTACAGGATGCGATGGCCGACGCGTTTAACGACTGGCTACGCAAGATGGGAGAAAGTCCTGTGGGCAAGTAGGCATGTTTACGTGCGGTCATGTTTGCATGTAGGCATGTACACTTGCTGGCGTATGCCGGAATCAGCGTATTGGGTTGCGTTCGTGCCGTTTTTTACAAAAGCCAATAAAGGCTCCGGCAGGGCTTTTAAGCTCTGGTTTTCCCATGTCGTGCCACCATGAAACCCATTCGTCATGGAGAGCATAGATGTCATATCCTGGCGCAACGGTTTTAGCGTCATGCATGGTTTCGGGGTCGATGTAGGGAGCATCCCTCATAGGGGCGATAACATCGACCTTTGTTTTAAGGCTCAAACGGTTGCGAAATAGAATGATGTCGTCGGCCATTGTGATGGCATAGTCAGGAAAATGAGCATGACTGGTGTCATGCGCACAAACTTTCTTAACCAAGGATCGAAAGACGCGAAGCGGGCTATTTGAGCCACATTTTTTTTGCAGCAGCTCTAATCCGATCTTCCATTCATCTTTCATACCGCAGTGTTTGCGGGCTAGTTCGTACATGCGTCGTTCGAACGGTTTACGAAGTCGGAAATAGTCTCGGTGAAGAGTTAGGACATTCTTGCTGATGACTGAACGATAGACCCAATCTGACAGAGTGATTTCAAGATCAAGCATTCGGCCATCAAACGTCTTACGGGTGATTCTAGCTTCTTCGATCAAACCGAAAATTCGCGTTTCTTCAATGCCGCCTGTTTGAATGTTGGTTCGCACGGTTGTTCCGCGCAAACGTGTCAACGCGTCGGTCAGTAGCCTATAGCCTGCTCCGCTGGTTTGACGATTGGTAGCGACCAGCATGTCATAGGCTTGAAGGCGGAGTGTTCGGCCTGGTTGTTCGCCGTGATTCATTTTCGCAACGAGCTGAGAGATGCAGTAGATTAGGATATCCTTGTCATGGATCGTTGCCAGCCCTTTGCCAGACGGGATGATCTCTATGATATTCCCATTGTGTTCATAGCGTCGCATCCGGTTGTCTGGCTTGGTCGAGAGCGAAAAAACTGGATGCTCCATTGACGCCATATCATCTTTGGGAATGGCATCGAGCACGTCACAGATGAATAGATCCTGATTTGGATGGCGGACTGGAAGGAGGGGCGTGCGATCATCACCTTCCACAGCCAGAGAAGGCACAATGTCGAACAAGGAAGGAGAAGATTCTATCGTCAT
>NZ_CP137159.1 GCF_040581405.1 Komagataeibacter sucrofermentans DSM 15973 | reverse complement strand
GGGGTTTCCAATACGGATATGCTGGACCTTAGTATGGTTCCCGTAAAAACGGCGCCAAACCATGCTACGGGTATCCAGGGCCACGTAACCGTATTTGAGACGAACTACCAGATTCATGTCATGCGCGGCGTGGTGTTTGCTCCGGACTTTCAGATCTATTTTCATCCCAATGCACAAAAAAACCTGAAGAACGTAGAGTTCGTGGGATTCAAGTCACAGATACAGATTCTATAACCAGACTGCGGATCATATCTGTTCTGGGTAAAATTCCACGATATTGCAAAAACCAGGGCACCCGCGGTTTGAAAAGGGCTGGCAGTTGAATCTTGCCGATTTGCAAAGTGGTCGACATCCTTGTTTGTAATTTTATTCTAGTTACTTATCCAGATAAGGAACGAAAAATTTCACGATTTCTAACGTAATGGGATGTCTAAAACAAAACTGGTTTTATGTCATCAATTTTACTGGATTTATTCATCTCATTGCTGTCAGGATATGGATGTCTTGAATGTCGATCGGTTCAGGAACAATTATTCGCCGCTTCGTTACCAGTCGGGACAGAGCAAGGCTGACCATTTTCTCATGATGATAGTTGGTAGGATAGACAATGTATGACATGGGGCAGAATATGGTTTCACTCTCACATAGATTTGGTGAGGCGGGACGACCGTGTGTGCTGATTGTTATGGGGGTATCGGGTTGTGGCAAGAGTACACTTGCCCAACTGATAGCCGAACGAATGGGCTGGTCCCTGATCGAAGGAGACGACCTGCATCCCCCCGCCAATATTGCTCTCATGAGCAACGGCATTCCGTTGACCGATATGGATCGTGCGCCATGGCTTGATCTTATTGCTGACCGGATAGAGTCGTGGCGCGATGCAGGCCAGTGCGGCATCGTGACATGCTCATCGCTCAAGCGCAGTTACCGTAGGCAGATTGGCGGCGACAGCGCGGATGTCTGCTTTGTCTACCTTAAAGGCAGCAGGGAGGACATCATGCCCCGCCTTTCCCAGCGAACCGGTCACTTTATGCCGATTGCCATGCTCGACAGTCAGTTCGCCACGCTGGAGGAACCCGACATGCATGAGGAAGTGGTCATGGTGCTGGATGTCAATGCCCCGCAGACGCAACTCGCTGAACTGGCCTTTGCCCATCTGTCCCGGCTTTCTTTTTGAAAACATGGTGTACCGTGACCGGTTTCCCGCAATGCCTGATACCGAACACTCCTGAAGCCCTGTCTACGGGGGTGTTCATGTTTCTGGTCTGTTGATTTGCGCTGAGAGGTGAACTTCTCAGCGCTTCCTTTCCCGGGCATATTCTTCGAGAAGTGGCAGAATACAGCAGTTATTACTTTAATAAGAATCGCTTTGATCCATGAAAATTCCGCTTTTACTATACAAAAAGAGAAACGACATCGAACGATTCTTCGCCTTCAGGATGAAAAGGTACACCCAAACAGGCGTATTATACCGCCGCTATGTCATTTGACCTGAAGAAATACTGTTAAAATGGCGTTATGATATGAACCTGTTAGTCGGGAAACTGTCCAAATGAACGGGTCTAAGTTTCGTTACGGCGTATCCCGCCAGTCAGCAGCCTATTCTAAAGTGAATATGCTTCCCAACTTAATAATTCTGTTTAAGGCGCGTCATATAGGTTTTTATTTCGTGTGTCCTGTTAGAAACCGCCAGAGTCAGGACACACTGATCAAAGTCAGAAGATGACGGTGGCAGCGAGTGCAATGACGGAGAAGAAGGCTGTGGGGCACCTGTCGTAGCGGGTCGCAACGCGGCGCCAGTCCTTGAGGCGTCCAAACATGATCTCTATGCAGTTGCGCCGTTTGAAGAAGTCTACCGCATTTTCTGCATCATAAAATGAAAGATGCACTGAACGGGAACAACGGTCGATAGCAACATACAGAAATTGTTTCTGGACCTGTCCGTCGGCAGTCTGCAGCTTTGGAAGATGCTTGATATTGATATGGATATAACCCGGATCGTAAATCCTCAAGAGTCCCCTCTCCACGAACCAGCCCGGTTTTTGAAGCGGGTGGAAGCCTGTTAAGGCCCGCATTCTTGAGGATACGCCATATGTTGGCCCGGTTCAGACATGGCAGGAAATGCCGCAGAATCCGCAGGTGTGACGAGGTTAAGCTGGAGCATCAGCCCGCAGACAGTTTTTCTGTCGGGAAAACCAGGGGACCATGCGGCGGATGGCCTCTTCAATCTGGTCTGTTGCTACCGCAAAGCTGAAACGGATAAAGTATTTCCCATCTACGGGGTCGAAATCAATGCCCGGTGCTGTCGTAACACCTGTATCCAGCAACAGACGCTTGCAAAACGCCATGCTGTCATCCGTCAAGTGCCGGATATCGGCATAGATATAGAACGCCCCATCTGGTGGTGCGATATGGCGCAGGCCCATTTCCGGCAAGGCACGCAGCAGCAGGTCACGGTTGCGCCGGTAGGTTTCCATATGCCCTTCAAGCTCATCGCGGCAATCGAAGGCGGCGAGGGCGGCGTGCTGGCTGAGGGCCGCAGGTGGCAGGAACAGATTGCCCATCCGCGCGCGGGCGGCTTCCACCTTGGCAGGAGGGACGACCAGCCACCCCAGCCGCCACGGCGCCATGCTGAAGTATTTGGAAAAACTGTTTACCACCAGCGCATCGGGATCATATTCCAGAATACTGTGCGCGCGTTCGCCAAAACTCAGGCCGTGATAGATTTCATCCGATATGATGCAGGTCCTGCGCGTGCGGCAGACGCTCGCAATGCGCTTTATTTCATCAGGAGACAGAATGGTTCCGGTAGGGTTGGCGGGACTGGCCAGGATCAGCCCGTCGGGAGCGGGGTCGATCGCCGCAATGGCATGGGGAGTCAGCTGGAAGCGTTCTTTTTCCCCACACGGAATTTCAACCGGTTCCATATGGAGTGAACGCACCACATTGCGGTAGGCTACATAGCCCGGTCGCGCCATGGCCACATGCGCACCGGGCACAAAACTGGTCATGAGCGCCAGCACCAGCGCGGGTGATGCGCCACAGGTCAGGATAATCTGTTCAGGCCGAAGCGAAACGCCATATGTTTCGTGATAGTGTAGGGCGATCCGTTCCTTCAGGGGCTGGCTTTCCCAATAGCCCATGGGGTCGGTCGCCAGTACGTGCTGGGCGCGTTCGATCGCCGCGCGCGGCGCGCTGGTGGAAGGCTGGCCAAATTCCATATGAATGATGCTGCGCCCCTGTGCGGCCAGTTCATGCGCCAGTGCGCTGATGGACAGCGCATGGAAGGGATCAATTGGCGGAACAGACATCATGACCTCAAGGTGGAAAAATAGACTTATAGAGTGATGATCGCCCTACGGCCAGAAACCGCCCCTGGAAATAGGACGGTCTGTCTAGCGTTTTCTACGCGACGTGCCAGCTGCTGCCGGGAACGTGTTGTGAAGGGCAGGTGGTGGAGTTTACAAAACGTCATATATGATGGTATAAACTTATTTATATGTCAAATATGAGTGATAATAATGGGCTCCCCAAAATCCTGCTCGGCTCTTGAACAACTGGGGCGTGACCTTCGTGGCGCACGCCTGCGGCGCGGCATAGCGATAGCTGATCTGGCCATCCGCGCCGGTACGTCAGCCAGTTCCATCGCGCGCCTGGAAAAGGGAGATCCCGGCGTCGGGATCGGCACTCTGGCCGATGTGCTTGTTGTGCTTGGTCTTTCGGACCGACTGGCCGACCTGATTGATATCCGCAAGGATGATCTGGGACTGGCATTGGCTGCTGAACGCCAGCCTCGTCGGGGCCGATCTTCCGCGACCACGTTACGCAGGCAACAAGACAAGGATAAGGCCACGCATGGGAACACGGATGTCATTGATATGGACGGTGCTTCGTTCTGATGCCTGATTTCAGTGCCCATGTCGTTCTTGGCGATAGCCTGACCCCCGTGGGTCAGTTGCGTTTCACGCAGGCCGGGCCGCGGCAGTTTTCGACCTTCACCTATGACCCGGGCTGGGTCGAGAATCCTCGGGCCTTTGCCATCCAGCCAACCTTTCCCCTTGGCTTCGGGCCGTTTCATACGGCCAGCCAACCAGGGAACGTGCGCGATGCCTTGGCGGGTGTCTTTGCTGATGCTGCCCCCGACAGTTGGGGCCGCAGGCTTCTCGAGCGTGCTTACGGCAATGGGCTTTCCGAATTTGAATATCTGACATTGTCGGATGACGTATGTCGGCAGGGTGCGCTTCGTTTTGTAGATGATAACGGAGAAATCATTCGTGGTGGCACGGATGATGCCATACCGCGTCTGGTCGATCTCGCTGCTATCACTGCTATTTCGCGGGCATATGAACAGGGCAAGGACGTATCCGCAAGGGATATGCAGGCACTCGCTGGTGCGGGCGGTTCAGGTGGGGCACGGCCCAAGGCCAATGTCCGGGACGGCGATGCGCTCTGGCTTGCCAAATTTACCTCGGTTCATGACCAGCAGCCAATCGAACGTGTTGAGGTTGCAACGCTTCGTCTGGCAAGGGCGTGTGGAATACGGACGCCAGAGGTCAGGCTGGAACTGGCTGAAACGCCGTTTCCTGTGGCTCTGATCCAGCGGTTTGATCGGCGTGGGCCTGGCCGGGTTCCTTACATTTCAGCGAGGACCGCTCTGGGAAAGACCGGAACGGAACTTGGTTCCTATACCGAGATTGTCGATTTTATCCGGGCCTATGCCGCCGATCCTCAGGCAGAATTCCGTGAACTCTTCCTGCGTCTGGTTTATACCATTCTTGTGTCCAACAAAGACGATCATCTAAAAAACCACGGATTTCTCTATGTGGGCGCTGGGCACTGGCGGTTATCTCCCGTTTTCGATGTGAATCCAGCACCCGACCGCAATCCGCATCTGGAAACGGCGATATTGGAGGGTGGTCCGCACGATCGGTCGATCCGTCTGGCGCTGGAAGCCTGTGAATTTTTCGAGATTACTCCAACAGAGGCCCGACAGATGATCCGCGCGACAGCGGAGCGAATTTCGGATGAGTGGAGACATGCTCTGCGCGAGGTGGGCGTTTCCGGTACTCTGGCGCGTAACTATGAAGCTGCCTTCATAAACGATCAGACCCGAATTGCATTAACGATTTGACGATCAGATATGACTGACAAAATATTATAAGAAGGCAAATATGACCTGTAGCGATTGTCAAGTCTATCGCAGCGGAGATTAGACCACCATTGGTGAAATGGCATGGGCATTGATTTCCAATAAGAACTGACCCGGATAGGGTGGAAATTTTCATCGAAATTTGACCCATGCCTCCCCATTTCCCGGCACCATCTGCTGAGGGGATAGCGGGTTCTGGGAGCCGCCTGATCACTGCATGAGAACCTTGTGGCTCTGGGCTATGATGGATCCTACGGACTGGTGGCTGCTTTCATCCGGTAGTGGAGACATGAACAGCATCAGGCACGATAGACAACGGGTTGTGATGTTTTTTGTGCTCCTCTGTGTTTCCAGCCTTGAGAAGCCCTTCAGTTTGACTGGGGCGACGCTAGAGCCTGTTAAGCCTTGATATAGTCTGCTGTCGCGGCGATGAAAATGACGGAGAGGAAAGATACGGCTGTCTGTTCGTATCGGGTTGCGACACCCCCCCCATTCCTTGAGTCTTGCCCGCAGGTTTTTTGACCAGATGCCGGTGCCTGTAAGCCAGACAGTTCTGGATCATTCTTCCTTGGCGGGATGACAGGATGAAAACCGTGGTTCCAGAGATCTTCACGGAATTTATGCGAGGCATACTCACGATCGCAAACGACATAGGTCGGCAGGTGTGGCAGATCATCAAGCACATGGCAGTTCTTGCGCTTGTCAGGGTGAAAGCATGATGGACAGCGCCCTGCCATGTTCATCTACGGCTATGCAGACCCTGGTGCCAAAGCCTCTACCTGAGTGGCTCGGGCGCCTCACGATCTCTGAGGCGTCCCCTGTATCCTCCTTTTGGGCGGCCCCGGCCACCTTGTGATGGGTACGGATCGTCGTGCGATCGAGAAAGATCATGCCGAGAGCCAAAACTCTGTCTTTGAGCTTTTCAAAGAGGCGCTGGCATACACCAAATTTCGGCCATCGAATGAACAGTTGTACGGCAATACACCAAGAATCAAACTTAGATATGGTAGGGCGCGCCACTTCGCGCCGTTCTGATAGCGCCAGAAAATCGCGGAAATCATTCGCCTAAAGTGCTTCGGCGGGGTCTTGCCTTGCGGGGTAGACTGCCTCGATCAGTGGTTCCCAGAAGTGGTCCCCATTTTTCGGACAGGGCGATAAGCTATCATCTGACCTGAACGAGGACGGGTTTTATGGGCAAGGTTACGCGGAAACGGTATGCGGCGGAGTTCAAATCACGGGTTGCCCTGGAGGCGATCCGTGGCGAACTGACGCTGGCGGAACTGGCGTCGAAACATGGCGTGCATCAGACGATGATCGCCCAATGGAAGCGCCAGGCGATCGAAGGCATGGCAAGCCTTTTTTCTGGTAAGTCAGTAACGGAACCTTCAGTCAGCCCTGCTGATGTAGAGAAACTGCACGCCAAGATCGGCCAGTTGCTGGTGGAACGGGATTTTTTGCGGGATGCCTCTGCTCGGTTGGGCGTGATCAGAGGCGGCAGATGATTGACCCGAAGCGAGCGCGCCTGCCGATAATCCGGCAATGCACGCTGCTGCAACTCAACCGGTCGGGCGTCTACTATCGACCTGTGCCACAGAGCGAGGCCAATCTGGAGCTGATGCGGCTGATCGACGCCCAGTTCCTGGAAACGCCGTATTATGGCTCACGGCAGATGACATGGTATCTGCGCCGCCTGGGACATGAAGTGGGCCGCAAGCGGGTCCGGCGGCTCATGGCGATCATGGGCCTGCGGGCGATCTACCAGAAGCCGCGCACGACCGTGCCCCATCCGGAACATCGGAAATATCCATATCTGCTACGGGATCTGGTCATCAATCGGCCTGACCAGGTCTGGTGTTCCGATATCACATATATTCCCATGAAACGGGGATTTCTCTATCTTGTGGCGATCATGGACTGGTTCACGCGCAAGGTCCTGTCCTGGCGTCTGTCGAACACGATGGACGTGGCGTTCTGTATCGAGGCGCTACAGGATGCCCTCATGCGCTATGGCGCCCCGGACATTTTCAATACTGACCAGGGGTCGCAATTTACGACACCCCGTTTCACCGGGATACTGGAAGAGCGTCAGATCCGCATCAGTATGGACGGGCGTGGGCGATGGCTGGATAACGTGTTCATCGAGCGTCTGTGGCGGTCGCTGAAATATGAATGCGTCTACCTGCACGCGTTCGAGACCGGATCAGAACTGAGGGCCGGGCTTGGCAGATGGATCGCCCATTATAACGAAAGGCGTCTGCATGCGGCGCTGGCTGGACGAACGCCCGATGAGGCGTATCATAACGTGCCGACGCCCTCTGGTCCGGGGTTAACCCCGGACCAGAGGGCCAACAGCAACGCCGTCAGAAGGGCGGCATAACAACAACCGGGTATAGCTTATCAAGCCCGCAAAACTGTCCGAACGGACGGGACCACCTCACCCAGACAGACCAGGCCTGATAAGAAAAGACAGACTGCATCATGCTCATCATAAACAGCTATGCAGTCCGTTCTGTCATTCAAAGCCTGACAGGCCCTAGAATTCGTATCTGACCTGACCACTGAACCAGCGTGGGGTTGAAAACGATGGCGTTGCAGAACCGTCAGCCCCGGTAATATCGACGTTGTCGGTATAGTAAAAAGCGTTTGCAATGTTTTTGACGAAGAAGGTGACGCTCCACCGCCTGTTCAGGCTGTTCCATCCGGTGCTGGCATTCGCAAGGACGTAAGAGGGCATCTGCAGGGATGGCGAGTTGACCGTGCTGGCGTAACGTGAATCGACAAAACTCATGTCACCCTGCACGAACAGGTGGCCAAAGCTGACCGGTATTTCATAGCGCAGGCTGCTATTGACCATCCAGTGGGGCGCAAAAGCCATATTCTGGTTTCGCAGAACGCCATCGGGCATGGATACGTTCTTTACGATACCGTGCATCATGCTGGTACCGACGGAAAAACTGAGGTTCTTGATGGGATGCGCCGTCAATGACAGTTCACCACCATAGGAATAGGCCGAGGCATTGAACAGGGCTTCGGACAGTACATCCAGGCGATAGGCCTGGTAGTTGTGGTAATCATAATAGAACGCACCCACATCCACATCCAGCTTGTGGTGGAACCAACTGGTCTTGATTCCGGTCTCAAAATCCCACAGGTCTTCAGGCTTGACGACAATGTTCTTGAAAGTCGCCCCCGGCACGATGGCAGTCTGTGCCTCTAGCAGGACGCCGCGCGTGCCCCTGCTGATCGTACCATAAACCATGACCGGCTTGATCGGTTTCCAGGTCAGCCCGACTTTGCCGCTCCAGTCTTCATTCGTAAAGCTGCCGCCAAGCTGGTAACCGGTGGGAGCGGAATGGGGGCCTGCGGCACACAGAGCCGGGCTCATGCTGCAATAGGCAAGACTATGGATGGATTTACTGTCAACCGTAAAGCGTGCCCCCACCGTTGCGGTCAGGGTCGGGGTAATCCTGTATTCAGTCTGTGCAAAGACCGCCCCGGTATTGACGTTCTGGTGGTAGAATGTATCGGTTGACCATGCGGCAGGATAACCGCCAAACATGCCCTGCCGGTAATCCCCGTTGATATGAAGATAATACAGGCCCGCCAGCCATGACCATCTGCCTTCATGGCCGGTCAGGTTCAGTTCCTGCGATGCCTGCCATGTATTGGCATTTGTATTATAGTTCAGGATGGACAGTTCGGTGCCGTCTGTATCTTCCTGATAACGTTTGCGCATGGCAAAGACGTCGGAAATGGATGTCAGAACGAATTTCCCGCTACGCCATGTTGCCGTATTGGTGGCGCCGTAAAGCTGGCGCTGGAAAAAACCGGGCGTGCTCGACGATACGGTATAGGGATAGCCCTTTGGCCGTTGGCCGCCATAGCATGTCAATGATCCGGCTGCCGGGGCTCCAAAGCCCGCGCCCGCACAGAACGAGGCAAACTGGCTGTTATTGGCCGGGGTACTCAGCCCGTAGTTGGAATGGTCAAGATAGGTGGGGGTTACGGCATAAATACCGGCTGTTACATTGGGTACATACCCACCATGGAAGTTGATGAGATCCTCGAAATGGCGGCTTGGACGCCACAGGAACTGCAGGCGCGCATTGTATTCGCGCACATTCCCGAAATCCCCGCCCAATGTATTGTGAATATAGCCGTTACCCCGTGTGGTCTGAAACGACAGGCGGGCCATGAGGGTGGAGGTAATGGGGCCGCCAACAGCGGCTTCCTCGCGGAAGGTGCTGTAACTGCCATAGGATGCCTGGGCATACCCAGTCAGTTTGTCTGTCGGTTTGGCTGAAACAAGTCTGATCGAACCGCCGGTCGTGTTGCGCCCGCCAGTCGTGCCCTGGGGGCCACGCTCGATTTCCACGCGATCAAGGTCAAACATGGCGCCACCTATCGCGCCGGGAAAACTGATATAGGCTCCGTCGGAATAAACCGTGTTGGGCGATTCCTGATGGTCTGAAAAGTCGAGATTGGCAACGCCGCGAATGGTAATGACCGTTGATGTAGAGGCCTGCCCCATTTGAGAAATCATGACACCGGGGGCAATACGACCCAGTTCGGCGGTATTGGTTATATTACGTTCTCGTAGTTCCTGTTGGGAAACATAAGTAGTAGAGGCTGCGACGTCCTGCCCGTTATGGCGCATGCGCGCGACCGATACACTCAGTTTTTCCGGCGCGGCAGCCACTGCGGGGGCGGAAGGTTTGAGCGTGGGGGCCGTGCGTGCGGCATGGGGCCTTATATTACCGTGCGCCGAGCGGGCGCGTGGGGGCGCATTCTGCGCATATGCCGTGTGGCTATCGGCGCCCCATGCAAGCAGGAGGGAGGACGTCGATACATAAAGCCATCGTTTTGTCGTGCCAGCGTAAGCCATATCCATATCTCTCCTTCGGCACATCCGTGTGTGCTGCGACAGAAAAGTGCATCTGATTTGACCGGGACTTCGTTCAATTAACGAACGTTTTTCTAATAAATATTATCGTTTATTGATCGTAATGAGTCAATGAATATTGATGCGATAAAGAAACAATATTTCAGCGTAAAAAATATAAAATTTACATGCAGTTACCTGATGCACAGGAGCAATCTGTTCCGCGGCATATTTTTTTATGTCAGAGCAAGAAATCAGAACATATCGAAATATTCCCTGTGTTCCCATTCCGAAACCTCCAGGTTGTAGCGCTTGATTTCGGCTTTCTTTATTTTTATGAAATACCTTACAAAATCCGTTCCAAATGCCTGGTTGAACAGTTCAGACTGTTCCAGTGCACTAACGGCTTCTTCAAGTGTAGCGGGCAGGAAGGGGGCATCTGTCGAATAAGGGGTGTCAGCCGACGGGCCGGGCGTGCTGCGCCTGTGTATGCCATCCATGCCGCATGCAATCTGTGATGCAAGATACAGATACGGGTTGGCTGCCGGTTCCCCTACACGGTTTTCAATCCGTGTTGCCCTGTCACCCATCTCCCCCAGTACGCGCAGCATCACCCCTCTGTTGTCCGCTCCCCATATGGCGCGGTCTGGGGCAAGGGAAAAGGGACGGTAGCGTTTGTAGCCGTTTATGGTGGGTGTTGAAAAAGCCGTGGCAGGTAAGGCATTATCCAGCAATCCGCCCAGCCAGTGCATGCCGATATCCGACAGGAGCGCGCCTTCGCGTTGTGCCATGAACAGGTTGTGCTGCCCCGTGGAATCGCAGAGCGACTGGTGCAGGTGCCAGCCACTGGACATGACATGGGGAAGGCGTGGGCGGCACATGAAGCTGGCATGGTAGCCATGCCGCTGCGCAATCTGTTTGACTGCACTGCGAAACAGTACCATGTCATCTGCGGGCTTCAGGCCACAGGCGGCATTGAAAACGAACTCGACCTGGCTGGGACCGAACTCCACCTCCATGCCACGAAGCCCCAGCCCCAGTGCCTGGACGTGCTTTCTGAGAATTTCAAAAAAGGGATCCAGCCGGTCATAGTACAGTTCCGTCAGGTAATTGTAGCCCTTGTGCAGCAATTCGACATCAGGCGGCGTGCCCGGCTGCCCGGCATCTGATAGCGCAAGGCGGGGGTCAGTCAGTTTCATGAGATGGAATTCAACTTCCAGTCCACTCATGAAGCTGTAGCCAGCCGTATCGAGCTTTTCGAGCATGTTCTGGAAAATGTGGCGGGTGGAAAGTGGTACTTTGCGCCCGTCACGAAAATACAGATCGCACAGAACCCAGCCCGTATGTTCCGCCCAGGGCAGTATTTTGAATGTTGATGGATCCGGCACCATGATCATGTCGGCCGAACCACGCATTTCGGGCATGTCCGACTGGTCGCCCGATTCAAATATGGGGATGACGGTCCGGTGTGACGTATCTTTCATCAGCAGTGATGAAGATATGGAAATACCTGAGGAAAAGGCGCTTTTTACTTCATCGGCGACGACTGCCTTGCCACGCAGGATACCGTGCTGGTCGGCAAAAGAGAAACGTACTGTCTGGATGTCATCCATTTCAATACGCTGTACGACATCGGCTGCCTGACGGGCCTGTAATGCATTCCATAGGTCATGCTTTTCAATGAATCCCATGGTGCTATTCCTCTTTTCCCACATCGGCGCCATGCCATGGCGCGCCCTCACGCCGGCGCTGGTCAACCGTGCGCCAGTATGTTTCCCATTCGCTGGTCGGGCCTACGCCATCCATGGTGGCGGGGCCGCGTATATGTGCTGCCTGCTCGGGGGTGAGAACCATCATGGGGGTCTGCCCGCTGTTCGCCTGTTCGATGGCGCGTACCAGCATGCGGCGGAAAGCGATGATTGCCTTGTCGGTCTGGCCGAGGTGCTCGCGCGTGCGGTCCTGAATTTTCCCCTGTGATTCAATGGCCCACTGGTCATGCACGTTAATGTCCTCGCCCATGCCGGTATAGGTATGGTGGGCCTGTTCATACGGATCGAATCCGTAATCATTGAACCGTCCGACACGGGGGCGGTAGTCGGGCAGGGTATAGAGCTTGAGGCGCTGGGCGCGCATCGTTTCCTTGTCAACCGGCTGACCGAAACTGGTGAAGATGGCGTACCAGTAACAACTGGTATCATCAATGGGCACATGCCACTGTGTGATGGTCATGTCACTGGAAAGTGGAATGACAAAAGCCTGCGGAAACAGTACGTTCGTGACACGGACATGGGTGCTGGTTGCATTGATCGAGCGCAACGCGGTGATGCGCAGGCCATAATCCGCAGGTTCTACTTCAATATCAGGGCAGGGGAATTCCCGTAACACACGGGTCATGGGCATGTTGCTGTCAGCCGATGTAGCCCGGAACTGGCGACCGTATGCGGTATCCTGTTCTTCATCATTGAAAAAACGGTGCAGGAAGCTGGCATGCGCAGGGTCCATGCCCACTTCCAGCGCCTGCAGCCAGTTGCAGTCAATCAGCCCCTTGAAGGCGAAAACATAGGAATCCGGTGCAAGGAAACAGTCCATGTCAGGGAAGGCCGGGGGGGCTCCTTCACCCAGATAGACAAAGATGATCCCGCTTTTTTCCACAACGGGATAAGCTTTCTGGTGGATGTGCTTGCAGAGCTTGCTGCCCTTGGGTTCGGCGGGAGTCTGCAGGCAGTTGCCATCCGTATCGAAAAGCCACCCATGGAACGGGCATCTCAGGCCGCCATCCTCCAGCCGCCCGAATGCCAAATCAGCATTGCGGTGCGGGCAGTCCCGGTCAAGGAAGCCCAGCTTTCCGTTTTCATCACGGAACAGCACGAAGTTCTGGCCCAGCAGCCGGACCGGGCGGATGGCGCGATCTCCCTCCAGCTCAATGGCAAGTGCGGCAGGCTGCCAGTAACAACGAAGCAGCCTGCCGGCCGGCTTGTCGGATGTGATGCGTGTGATCAGGTCATTTTGGGCGGCACTCAGCATTGCAGGAACATGCCTTTCACAATTTATGATCAGAGATTCGTTCGACTAACGAACCTTGTTTTGTTATACGAACAAATTGTTGCAAGAAATCCAGAAAAGATGCAATGTCGTTTTGACTTCGGATCAATATTTTTTTGTGATCGGAACTTCCCATGCCCAAGATATTTTTCGTTACGCCGGACAATAAAACCACGGAAGTTGATGTAAGTGGTCCAATGACGGTCATGCAGGCGGCCATCCAGGGTGATATCCGTGGAATCGAGGCCGAATGCGGTGGCGCATGTGCCTGCGCTACATGCCATGTTTATGTTGATGAGGCTTTTGTCGACCGCCTGCCCCCCGCGCAGGAAGACGAGGAGGACATGCTAGAAGGTGTTGCGGCTGAACGCCTGCCGAACAGCCGCCTGTCGTGCCAGATTCCGGTTACCGACGCCCTTGACGGGTTGCGGGTACGCATTCCGGATCGTCAGTTCTGATGGAGCGCGCGATCGTGGCCATCGGTGCATCGCATGCCGGTGTCCAGTTTGTGGCCAGTCTGCGCGAACAAGGCCACACGGGCCAGATCACCCTTGTCAGTGATGAGCCAGATTTCCCCTATCACAAACCGCCGCTTTCAAAGGCGTTCATGAAAGGAACCGCCAGCGTTGAGAGCCTGAACCTGCGCGGGCCGCATTTTTTTCAGTCGGCTGGTATCGATTTCCGACGCGGCCTTTCAGCGATTGGAATCGACCGTGCCGCCCGGCAGGTCAGGTTCAGCGATGGGAGTATTTTGAGCTATGACGTGCTCATGCTCGCCACTGGTGCCCGTCCGCGTGTATGGGCAGGGCAGGCCCTGCCACATAACGTGTCTGCTCTGCGGTCGCTGAATGATGCCCGCAGGTTGCACAATGCAGTGGCGGACACGGTCGGGCCGATCGTGGTGGTGGGCGGGGGATATGTCAGCCTGGAGCTTGCGGCAACATGGTGCATGACAACTGGGCGCGACATAACCATTGTCAACAGTGCATCGCGGCTTCTGGCCCGCTCTGCATCACCAGAACTGGCAGCCGTGGTTGAGAACCGGTTCCGCGCGCATGGCGTCGGCATGCGCATGGGGGTTCAGGCGCGACAGTTCACAATCGATGCCAGTGGAAATGCCCGTGGTGTCGTGCTGTCGGATGGCACGGAAATACCTGCATCCCTGGTGGTGCTGGGTACGGGCGTCCTGCCCAATCAGGAACTGGCGCTGGCTGCAGGCCTGCCATGCGATGGTGGAATCCTGGTGGATGAACAGTGCAGGACAGCGGATCGCGCAATCTTTGCGGCGGGTGACTGCACGCGTCATTTCAATGGCTATGCCGGGCGGCAGATACGGCTGGAATGTGTGCAGAATGCTCATGATCAGGCGCGCGTCGCAGCGGCGGTCATATGCGGGCAAGATGCCCGTTACCATCAGGTACCCTGGTTCTGGTCTGACCAGTTCGACATGAAATTTCAGACCGTAGGCCTGCTGCCCGATACACGCTCGCTATGCGTGACACGCGGCACGCCCCGGGATGGAAAGGGAGCGTATTATCATTATGACATGGCTGGAAAGCTTGCGGCGATCGAGACGGTGAACATGCCGGCTGAACACATGCTGGGTCGCAAGCTACTGTCGGCCGGCATGTCGGTCTCGGCCGATAGGGTGGCTGATCCCGCCTTCAACATCCGTCAGTTACTGTAACGTGCTGCCAGCAGATTACAGCAATTGTGTGCGCAGGCTTTCCGTCACATCACGTAGGCAGGGCAGATACTGCTGTTTCATCTCATCTGGCGTAGCCTGTTCAATCCGCATGCCCACATTAAGCGCGGCAATCGGCCTGCCATCGTGGCGGAATACCGGTACGGCCAGGGCGCGATACCCGATCTCGGCTTCCTGGTCGATCAGGGCATAGCCTTCCTCATGCACGGTGTTCCATCGTGCACGCAGCACTGCCTTGTCGGTCACTGTCAGGGCGGTCACATTTTCGGGCACCAGGTCCTTTAGGAAGTTTTCCCTTGCGGATTCGGACAGGCTAGCCAGCAATACACCCCCGACCGCACTACAGAAAGCTGGCAGCCGCAGGCCAATTCCTTCCAGTACGCCATAGGCCTGCACCTTGCGCGGGGAGGCATAGGCCACCATAACGGCATCATATCCATCCAGAACGGCCACCGAGCAGGTTACCTCCAGCCGGGTTGCCAGTTCCTCACAGATCGGCTGCAGGATCGTGGCGATGGGATCTGCGCCCAGATAGGCTGAAGCAAGCTGCAGAATAGTCGGCCTAAGGCTGAAAAGCCTTCCATTTTCAGACATATAGCCTAAATGGACCAGTGTTAACAGCGTGCGCCGCACGGTTGCGCGGGGCAGGTCGATAATACGGGCTATATCAGCCAGGGACAGGGCCGGACGCGTTGCGTTGAACACGGATATGACGCTCAGGCCTCGCGCAAGCGCCTCCGAAAAATCGCGCCCTGCAGCGTTCTGTGCGCGTAAAGTAGCGTCACGCTCACGTAATTTGGCCACCGATTTTTTCTCCTGTTATGACCCGTTGGTCCGTCGTACATTACCAGTACATATTCTGCCGGATAGCCGGTTCCTTCGTAAACGGTCCTGTTTTGCAATTCATGTCCATATCCTGATGCAACAGGGCCGGGTGCATAACCCCTGGGGTATCCGTTGTCATCAAGCTGCTTTTGGGGCCCAAATCCAGCAGGTGAGAGAGTGCCCTGTTCGATCATGCATGATGTCTCGAACGCGTTAACTTCAATGTGATTAAGGTGCATTTCTTTATATAAAAAATATGGGCGTGAATGAAATTTCAATATAAATTTCATAAAATTAAAATAAAAAAGACAAAAAAACACATAACAAAATATCACCAAATATACCCATAATATGGGTAGTGCATTCATATATTGAACTCCGTAGATGACGTGTTCTAGCCTCATGAAAACAAAAACAACAAGGCGGTCTAGATACAATGTTCCCAGGAGATCAGAAATGGCCGGATGGAACACAGACCCTCGGGCGGGGGCTCTGCCTACTACAGGCGGTCAGTGAGGGCCATCGTTCCCTAACCGCCCTCGTGACTCATGTAGGCTACACACGCAGCACCACGCAGCGACTGGTGGCGGCCCTTGTCCAAGGCCGGTGGTTACGGCAGGTACCGGGCGATACTTATTTTCTGGGACCGCGCTTTCTGGAACTGGCACAATGTGCGCAGGAAGATAACCCCATAACGGTCATGGCCCGCCCCACCCTGCGTGAACTGGGTATAAAAACGCGGGACACCATCCATCTCGGCATCCGGGCGGAAGATGATGTCCTGTATCTCGATAAGGTCAACAGCCAGCGTGGGCTGGAAATGCGCTCCCGTATCGGCCAGCGCATGCCTCTCGTCCTGACCGGGGTTGGACGCGCGCTTTTGCTGGATGACACGAAATCCGAATGGCGGCGGTTATACCGGCGCGCAACAGAAAAAGGCGCGTCCCCAGATCTATGGCTGGAACGGATGCACACCTACCGGGATACCGGCTGTGTATTCGATCTTGAAGACAATGAACCGGGCATCAACTGCGTTGCCGCTCCCTTGCGTGACGGGCGCGGCTGCATAGTGGCCGCAATCAGCATTGCCAGCGCGACGGTCTATCTTCCCCGCGCGCGGATGGAAGAACTGTCTTCCACGGTTCTGGACGCAGCGGAAATCATATCCCGGCAAATGGGCTGGAAAGGACAGGCTCATGATATTACCTGACCCCGCAACACCCGCGCTGTTGGGGCTGGACTGGGGCACATCGTCACTACGCGCATGGTTGATGGATGCCCAGGGCAGAATCCTGCATGCCCATTATGCCCGGCAGGGCATTCTCAACCTGCCTGATGGTGGTTTTGCGCAGGTTCTGTCTGATATCCGGACACAATGGTGGCTGGCAGACACAGTGCCCATGCTGGCCTGCGGCATGGTGGGCAGCATCAATGGCTGGCGGGATGTGCCTTACCTTCCTGCCCCTGCAGCCCTGTTCCAACTCGCTGATGGGCTGGGCGTGCAGCCTACGGCCCATGGCCCGCTGCATATCGTGCCAGGCGTGGTTAAGGACGGCCCCCTGCCCGACGTGATGCGTGGCGAGGAAACGCAGATTGTCGGCATGATGGGAACTGATGGAGGAGGTCATCGCTCCGTTGTCCTGCCCGGCACACATTCCAAATGGGCCAAGGTGGAAGGGCATACCATTACAGAGTTCTGCACTTTCATGACGGGTGAACTGTTTGCCGTGCTCATGCAGCACAGCATCCTTGGTCGCCTGCCTGCGACCGCGCTGCCTGATGAGGGCCAGCGTGACGCGGCTTTTGTTATGGGGGTCCGGACGGCGCGGTCTGGCATCCCGCTTGCCGGGCGCCTGTTTTCGGCCCGCAGCGTTGTCCTACGGAACCTGCTGGAGCGGGCGTATACCGCCGATTACCTGTCAGGGCTGCTGATCGGGGAGGAAATCCATGCCGGCATGGGGGCAATGGATATGACACCACAGGCCACGCCCGTCCTGGTGGGGGAACAGCCGCTGTGCCAGCGCTATCAGCTGGCATTTACGACGCTGGGTTATCCCGCACCATCAATAGCAGGAAATACCGCACCTGCGGGCCTGTTCCGCCTGGCCTGTGCCGCAGGCCTGCTTGATCAGGCCCCTTCCCGTTTCCATGACCAGAAAGGCGCTGTCACATGACCTGCTTCGATACGGCATTTACCCGGTGTCCGCTTATCGCCATCCTGCGTGGCATCCAGCCGCATGAGGTGCTGGACATCGGCCGCGTGCTGGTTGACACCGGCTTTACCATCATCGAAGTGCCCCTCAACTCACCCGCACCCTATCAGAGTATTGCCCTGCTGCAGAACACATTCGGGGACCGGGTGCTGGTGGGGGCTGGCACCGTTACATCTCCCGATGCTGTGGCCGAGGTCGCCCGCCATGGGGGGCGGCTGGTGGTCATGCCCCATGCCGATCTGGCGGTCATTGCCGAAGCGCGGAAGCACGGCATGATCTGCACCCCCGGCGTGGCGACCCCGACCGAAGGGTTTGCCGCACTCAATGCCGGGGTCGATGCGCTGAAGCTGTTTCCTGCCGAACAGCTGGGCACGAAGGTCCTGAGCGCCTGGAAAAGTGTTTTCCCGCCCCGGACCCGCTTTATTCCGGTTGGTGGCATTACCCCTGAGAACATGCAGTCCTATCTGGATGCGGGGGCGGCAGGGTTTGGCCTGGGTTCGGCATTGTACCGCGCCGGTTATTCGGCCGGGGATGTCGGCCGTGCGGCAGAGCGTTTTATGAAGGCCCTGCCCTGAACCTGCACATCGTCAGAAGTAAAAAAAGAAATAATAGGAAACGACAATGAAGATCACGGCCCTGCATACTTATATGGTTCCGCCGCGCTGGCTGTTCCTCAAGATCGAAACGGATGAAGGCATTGCCGGCTGGGGTGAGCCGGTAGTGGAAGGCCGCGCCGCAACTGTTGCGGCCATGGTGGAGGAACTGTCCGATTACCTGATAGGCAAGGATCCGTTCCTGATCGAGGACCACTGGAATGTCATGTACCGCGCCGGTTTCTATCGCGGTGGCGCCATTCACATGAGTGCCATTGCCGGTATCGACCAGGCGTTATGGGATATAAAGGGCAAGGCCTTTGGCGTGCCCGTATGGCAGTTGCTGGGCGGCAAATGCCGCGACCGTATCCGGGTCTATTCATGGATTGGCGGCGATCGTCCTGCCGATACGGCCCGCGCGGCGCAGGAAATGGTTGCCCGCGGCTTTACGGCTGTAAAAATGAATGGCACGGAAGAAATGCAGTTCATCGACAGCCATGAAAAGGTGGATGCCGCCATCGCTCGTGTCGCCGCCATCCGGGAGGCGGTGGGGCCATATGTTGGTATCGGGGTGGATTTTCATGGGCGGGTACATAAGCCCATGGCCAAGGTACTGGTGCGTGAACTGCAGCCTTTTGACCTCATGTTCATAGAAGAGCCGGTATTAAGTGAAAATTTCGATGCCCTGCCAGAAATAACGGCCCATTGCTCTATCCCGATCGCCTTGGGCGAGCGGCTGTTTTCGCGTTGGGATTTCAAGAAAATACTTGAACAGGGTTGTGTGGACATCATACAGCCAGATCCTTCCCATTCCGGTGGTATTACCGAAACACGCAAGATTGCAGCCATGGCGGAAGCCTACGATGTGGCGGTCGCATTGCACTGCCCGCTGGGGCCGATCGCACTGGCGGCCAACCTGCAGCTTGATGCGCTGTGCTACAATGCCTTCATTCAGGAACAGAGCCTGGGTATACATTACAACAAAAGTAATGACCTGCTGGATTATGTGATTGATCCATCGGTCTTTTCCTACGTTGACGGCACCGTGGCCATTCCCGACGGACCCGGACTGGGAATTGAGATCAACGAGGACTACGTCCGGGAAAAAGCTGCTGAAGGCCATCGCTGGCGCAATCCTGTCTGGCGCCATACAGATGGTTCGGTAGCGGAATGGTAAGTCCCGTGTCTCTTCAGACAATAAAGCCCGCAGGTTCCGCCAAACAGTAAAATTACAAGGACCGCGCTCCACGGTAACGAATATCCATAACATGCGGCATGCACTTTGGTGGGCATGCAGGAGGATAAGAAGTGTCGGATCAACGCACCCTCTCCATGTCCGGTCCTGTGGCAATGCCGGACGATGATGATACGCTCAGCCCTTTCATGCTCCTGCGCCCCTATTGGCGTGTGACCCTTGCGGCGTTTCTGGGCTGGTTTCTCGATGCATTCGATCAGGTTGCCCTGCTTTTGTGCCTGCCTGATATTGGCAAAAGCCTCGGCGTGGGGCTGACGGCCATGGGGCTGGTCATTACAGCCCAGAGTGTCGGTCGCATTCTGGGCAATACCAGCTGGGGCTGGCTGTCGGACCGATATGGCCGCAAGCTGACATTCATGATCGGCGTGCTGTGGTTTGCAGCCTTTTCTGGTTTTACGGCACTGGTATGGACCTATCTGGGCATGCTGGTGGTGCAGTTCCTGTTTGGCATCGGGTTTGGAGGGGAATGGACGGCTTCCGCTTCCCTGCTTATGGAAAGCGTGCCACCACGCGCGCGCTCGCTGGCATCGTCGATCATGATGGCGGGGTATGAATGCGGCTTCTTTGCCGCTGCTGCCGTGCAGGCTGTGGTCCTGCCTTACTGGGGCTGGCGGGCCATGTTCCTGATTGGCGTCATTCCCGCCATTCTGGCCATCTTCATCCGCCGCGATGTTGCCGAAAGCCCGGTCTGGCTGCGCCTGCGCGCCATGTCGCCCGCACCGGCCGCCACACGCCCGCGCATGGGGCTCAGGCTGGATGGTGCTGCAATACAGGCCCTGCTGTTCATGGCGGTACTCCAGTTCCAGAACGCCGCGATATACAGCTTTTACCCCACCCTGCTGCGCAAGGTGCAGAACCTGACCCCGGCCGACGTCTTTTTATTGCTGGGCTGCTACTGTCTGGGTTCTCTTGTCGGCAAGCCGCTCTGTGGCCTGCTGGCCACGCGGATGGGAGAGCGGACAGTCTTCATTACATATTTCCTGATCACGATCGTGGATATCTGGCCTTTCGTTTCCGCCCATTCCATGTGGGTCCTGGCCGGGGCCGCGCTGATCATGGGGCTGTTTGGCAATAGCGTTTTCGCCCTTGTGCCGCATTACCTGTCGCAGCGTTTTCCCTCGGCCAGCCGTTCTCTGGGCATGGGCTGCAGTTATGCGGTGGCGGCGCTGGGCCAGGGTGTATGCGGTTTTGTGGTGCCATGGCTGGGTGGCCAGTGGGGCCTGCCGCAAGCCATTGAAAGTTCGGTAGTCATCGGTACGTTCATGGTGGCGGCTGTCATTTTTTACCAGCCACCGGTACTGCCCGGAAGGCATATGGAAGGTGAGGAAAGCATCGTCCCATGATCCCTTCCTTCGCACTGGGTATCAGTGATGCCCGGGAACCCGTTTATCTATCCCGCTTGGATTATGCGCCTGTCTGCCTGGATCCGTCCTTTGCGCCCTGCCTGCTGCCCCATAGCGATGTGGAGTGTCTGGCACGGGGCACCGAATGGGGTGAAGGCCCCGTCTGGTTCGGAGATGGACGCTACCTGCTGTGGAGCGACATCCCCAATAACCGCATCCTGCGCTGGTCGGAGGAAACGCGGCGCACATCTGTCTTCCGCGATCCCTCACGCCATGCCAATGGCAATACGCGAGACCGGGCGGGGCGCCTGATTACCTGCGAGCATGAAAGCAGGCAGGTGACCCGTACTGAATATGATGGCACGATTACCATTCTGGCCAGCCGGTTTGATGGCAGGCGCCTCAATTCGCCCAATGATGTCGTTGTAGCCCCGGATGGTGCGATCTGGTTTACAGATCCGGATTACGGGCTGCTCAGCGTTTATGAAGGGGGCGGGACCGAGCAGCAGGAACTGCCGACCGCACTTTACCGCCTGGAGAGTGATGGAGCGCTCCAGCAGGTCAGTACGGAATTCATCAACCCCAACGGGCTATGCTTTTCCCCTGCGGGCGATATTCTTTACATTATTGATAGTGGCTGCCTGCCCAATACCATATGGGCATGCAGACTGGATGCCCGGCGAACACGCATTGCATCCCGCTGCCTGCTGATAGAGCCAGCACGCGATGCCCGTGCAGACGGCCTGCGCTGTGATACGGATGGTAATCTATGGTGTGGCTGGGGCGGTGCGCCGGACCTGAATGGCGTGATGGTGTTTGGTCCGGACGGTAGGCCCCGCGCCCATATTCCCTTGCCTGAACGATGTGCCAATCTGTGTTTTGGCGGCAGCCGTCGTAACCGGCTGTTCATGGCGGCATCGCACGGCATTTATGCACTTTATGTGGGAATACGAGGGAGCTTATAACGGCTATGCAACATAAACAGGCAGGCGTCTCTACATGGTCAGTTCACAATACAGAATCAAAATATTACTTCCATCACTGCATTGGCAGCCTGCCATCTCTCGGTTTTTCTGTAAATCACGCATTGATGAAAGCACCTGCTCAGGTCAACCGGTTACCTGTGGCCTGATGATTATTCTGCCCGGAAGTATCGTCAGTTAAGCCCGATGATAGCGGAGATGAACTGCTTCAGTCTGGCGAACACGCATTCGATGATGTTTCGCTTTTTATAAAGCAAGAAACGGCTTTTCCGTGGCTTGCATCAATTTCTCTTTGCCGTAATATTTCATAATATACGCAGCGGTTTGGCTATGGGCGGTTGATTACGGATATCCGTAATCTTCCCGCTGCGTATGTCATTGCGATGTCACATTAGTTGGATATGGCTTTTAAAGCCCAGCAGGGCGGCGTTACGCAGGTTGGACTGGGCATTGGGATGAATATAATACTCGAACAGGGGGGTAAATATAACGCCCGGCATGACGTGTATGGCATAGTTTGCTTCCATGACGATCGTATCGCGCTGAACACCGGTTGCATGGTTGGGCAGGTTGCTTCTGGCGCCGCGATCAATCATGTCCTGTTCTGCAAGGGTGACGCCATCGGCAATTTTTGTATAGGTGATGGCAAAGCCCATCGTGTCATACGGGCGCGTGCGGAAGTAACCGCGATTGAGCAGTGCTGCGTAAACAAGGTATTTGCGCAGTGACGTGCGCGGGTCATTATAGATCGCACCTGAAAGCGCGGTCAGGCCTGAATCCTTGTCATGATAATGCAGCAGCCGCTGGTCGAACATGACCCATGTAGACCATGACGCGCCATGCCGGCGCTGCTTGCGGCCCGTCAGCGCGTAGGGCGCGCCAGCCACGTCAAGGTAATTGTCGTTCTGTGGCGTGCTGAACAGTTGTGCGCCGAATTTGTAATGCCCCGGCAGGGTGCCACGGCGGAACACCGGTTCCCATGCGGTTTCGATCGGCGCAGCATAACCGATGATGTTCGCGGCATTGAATTTGAACCCGGTCCGGTGCTGGAACACCTGGTAGATGCCATCTTCAATTGGATAAAGGCCGGTCTGTACGTATACGGACCGGGCAGGACGGCCGCGTATGCGGAAACCCCATGTGGATGCGGGATAACCGGCGGCGAAATTGGTGTCTGTTATTCCCTTTGGCCGTCCGCAGAAACTGCCATTCTGGAAATTGCAGAACAGGGGACTGGCCGCGAAATCCGATATTTCGGCCATACGACCCGCAGCAATTGCCAGCCGTCCCCCAAAAAGCGTTTCCTCCCCATAGGCATAAACGAAGTGAACGACCACGTTGCCACCACCGCCATAAGTTTCGGATGCATGATTCATCCAGTCGCCAAACATGCGGTTGGCGGTCGTGCCATAACGGCCAATGGTAACCATATGGGTGGCAAAACCATGCCAGCCCGCCAGTTTGTCCCAGTCTATGTCAAGCTGCATGGCATACTGCCCGGCATTGCTCGCACCCTGTTTGTAATTGCTGAACCCCGGCGTCCCGCCGCGCGTGGGGGGAGTTATGGCACCCGCGAATTCGTTGGTATTGTCCACAAGGAAGTTGATTCCCCTGTGGCGCAGCCATTTTGACACGGGGTTGGGTGCCACCGCTTCCGGTTGGGAAAACGGTGGTACCCAGCTCTTGTGCGTGACATGCCTGGGTAGAGGGCGCGACACCAGAAGACTGGGGGCTGATCCGATATCGCGGTCCATGATTTGTGCCCTGGCAGGTGTAACCCCATCAATGAGGCAGCCCAGCGTAAGGGAAACGGCATACAGGGTCGTGCGCGCACGCGCTGACATCATAGTCGCAGGAAACATCATGATGCTCCCCCTTCAATGTACGAAAATCGAGGCGATAAGACAGAATATCAGTCCAAAGACTGCAATCAGCGTTTCCAGAACCGACCATGTCTTGATGGTCTGTGGTACGGTCAGACCCAGATATTCCTTGATCTGCCAGAAACCGGCATCATTCATCGGGCCAAAGGCAACCGATCCCGCCCCTGTCACCAGCACCATCAGTTCCGGTGAAACCCCGGTGCTGTGTTCTAGAATGGGGGCAACAATACCGGACGCGGTTGCCATCGCGACGGTGGCGGACCCGCAGGCCACCCGCACAATCACCGCCAGAACCCATGCCAGCACCAGCAGTGGCATATGGACACCAAGGGCCGCATCGGTAATGGCGTGCGACACCCCGCTGTCGATCAGAACCCGGCCAAAGCCGCCGCCTGCACCAATCAGCAGCATGATAAGCGCCGTGGGGCCAAGGCATTCGTTGGTGAAGCGCAGGATGGTAGCGTTCGAGAAACCCTGCGCAACCCCTAGCACGTAAAAGGACAGCAATGTCGCCAGCGCCAGGGCTATGTCCGTATTGCCCACAAAATGCAGCACCGTATTGGCCGTGCCATGTACCGTCGTGATCCGGTCGGCCAGCGACCCGATCAACATCAGGAAGACAGGCGAAAGAATGGTAAACACTGTGAGGAAGAAGCCCGGCATATTGCCTGCGTGCTCGTGTTTCACGAACTGTTCCGTCAGTGGGTTGGCTTCCGTCAGCAGCACGCGGGTGGCGGCAAAGCGGCTGAAAACCGGTCCCGCAATGACTGCAATGGGGGTGCCGATCACAATACCCAGCATGATCGTATGCCCGACGTTGGCATGATACGCGTTAAGGGCCATCAGCGCTGCAGGATGCGGCGGAAGAAGCGCATGCGTGACCGACAGCGCCGCGCCCATGGGCAATGCCACCCGCAGCAGGGGCATGTTGGTGCGGTCAGCGAGCACGAATACCAATGGAATGAGCAGGACGAAGCCTACTTCGAAAAATACCGGCAGGCCGATCAACAGACCAATCACCATCATGGCCCAGTCCACGCGCTCTCGCCCCGCAAATGCGGACAGGGTCAGTGCAATACGGTCTGCACCACCAGATTCCGCCAGCATCTTGCCCAGCATGGTGCCCAGCGCAATAACGGTACCAACGTGACCAAGTACATGGCCCGCGCCATTTTCAAAGGACGCAACGACATGATCCGCTGGCATGCCCGCAAAAAGGGCAAGGGCTACGGATACGATGAAAAGAACAATGAAAGGGTTCAGACGGAACCGGGCGATCAGGACAATAACGGCCAGAATTGCCGTTACCGCAAGAGAGATGGCAAATGCAGTGCTCATCCCGTAAATACTCCCATGATTTGACACAACGCCTAACGCCTGCGGTTGACGGGAAGGTCAGTCTATAAAGAAAATGTTATAAAAACATCTTTTGTACTATAGTTGTTCCGATACTGCGAAGGGATATGAAATAAAAATAGATATCGAAACTAAAAATATACATGTCTTTTACAGACAGATTTTTTATAAATTGTGCAGCGCACAATGTCCGGTACAGGCCGCAGGTTGAGGAATTGTTGAATTGTGTCGTGGTGGCCCGCGCGATTCCGGCAGATCGCATGGAACAGCCCCATCGGGATGACAGGTTGCCCGACACAGGGCAACGGACCTGCGGCACGATGACCCTGTTGCACGCGCAGACGTGTGGGGGCATTGGCGTGTGGTCCTGCTATGATCATGGCCCTGATAATACGGACGGACATTGTCATGCAGGACGATCCCCTTTTTTCACTTGCCGGAAGACGCGCACTTGTTACCGGAGCCTCCCGTGGCATTGGCCTGACCCTGGCGCGTGGCCTTGGCCGGCATGGGGCGAAAATTGTGCTGAATGGCCGCCATCCCGAACCACTGGAGGCCGCCCGCGCCATGCTGGAACGCGAAGGGGTGGAGGCCGTGATTGCGCCCTTTGACGTGACTGATCAGGACGCCGTCATTGCGGGGGTTGAAAAGATAGAGGCCGAATACGGCCCAGTTGATATCCTGATCAACAATGCGGGCATCCAGCGCCGTGCCCCGCTCGATCAGTTCAGCCGGGCGGACTGGGATGCCCTGATCGCCACGAACCTGAACGCGGTTTTTTTTGTCGGGCAGGCCGTAGCAAAGCATATGCTGCCGCGTGGACGGGGGAAAATCGTCAATATCTGTTCGGTGCAGAGCGAACTGGCACGACCAGGCATCGCGCCCTATACCGCAACCAAGGGAGCGGTCAAAAACCTGACCAGGGGCATGGCAACGGACTGGGCCCGTCACGGTCTGCAGGTCAATGGACTTGCGCCGGGTTATTTTAAAACAGAAATGAATGAAAAGCTGGTGGCCGACCAGGCCTTCACCCAATGGCTGTGCCAGCGCACGCCTGCCGGCCGGTGGGGGAATGTGGAGGAACTTGTCGGGGCGGCTGTCTTCCTGTCTTCCGATGCCTCTAGCTTCGTCAACGGGCATGTGCTCATGGTTGACGGGGGCATAATCGCTTCCGTGTAAATGGAAGCTAAATTCTTTACCCATTTCCGCCAGTATGTTCCAGCGGAAATGGGTAGCGTTCTGTCAGGTGCTCAGGGATAGCAGGATCTTGGAAGCCTGCCTGCGGTCTGGCGCGAGGGCAAAGGCTGCGGCAAATTCGCTCAGGGAAAACTGCCGGGTAACCACAATGTCGGCAATTTCGGGTCGTTCAGCCAGCAAGACCAGTGCGGCATCGAATTCCGTGTCAAAACGGAATGTTCCCCGAAAATCAAGTTCACGGCTGATGATCTGGGCAATCGGCACGGGAATGTCGCCTGGCGGGAACATGCCAACCTGCACCAGTATGCCGCCCCGCCGTGTGCGGGCTATGGCCGCAGGCAGGGCGGCTGGCACGCCTGTGGCTTCAAACAGGATATCGAATTCTTCCTCCACTGCGGCATGGCGGGTATTGTAGCACTGGCTTGCGCCAAGCCGGGTTGCGCACTGGAGTGGAAAATCCTCCAGATCGGTTGCCACAATCCGTTTTGCGCCGTGGTGGACCAGCCCCGCCACGATGAACAGCCCGATTGGCCCCGCACCCTGCACCATCACGTTACGTCCCCGTACATCGCCTGCGCGCGCAATGGCATGCAGGGCTACGGATAACGGTTCGGCAAGACAGGCCTGGCGGAGAGTCAGGCCGGGAGGAAGGGGATGGAGCTGTGTGGCCTTGACAGTCATCGCCCGCCGAAAGCCGCCATTGGTATGGGGATCACGTGCGGCACTTCCCAGGAACTGCATGTTGCGGCACAGGTTGCGCTGTTTGCGCGCACATTCGGGGCAGTGACCACAGGCTGTGCCGGATGGATGGCTACGGCTTCGCCGGCACCTTGTGACGCCGGACCTGCCCTTCAAGAAACGTTCGCGCCTGCGGACTCAGCAGCACCTGACCTGCCTATCGTCCCGCCATCGTTCTGTTCCCGTCAGTGCGACAGGAACATCATATAATGATGCTTATTTCAGTTCCGGGTGATTGGGCATTAATCCCCATTCGTCTGAATCACGTCAAGAGCGGCGCCTACCGCGTCGTTCAGGATATCCGCCTGCTCATGGGAAAATATGAGAGGCGGACGGATTTTCAGGACATTTCCGGTTGGACCAGAAGAACTGATGAGCACACCGCGGGCACGCATTTCATTGACCACCCGGGAGGCAATGGCCCCATCCGCCAGTTCGACGCCAATAAAAAGACCCGCTCCGCGAACAGCCTCAACACCGTGATGCCGGGCCAGTTGCGTGCGTAGATAGGTGCCGACCGAATGGGCGTTTTCCATCAGGTTCTCGTCCTCAATCACGCGCAGTGTTGCCAGCGCCGCAGCCATGGCAACCGGGTTGCCGCCAAATGTATTGAAATAACGGATGCTGGCCCCGAAATTCTGGATCACGTCCGGTTGGCATACAAGCCCTGCAACCGGGTATCCGTTTCCCATAGGTTTGCCCATGGAAACCATGTCCGGCTCAATGCCATGGCGTTCAAAACCCCACATATGGGTACCGGTCCGCCCGAAGCCAGGTTGCACTTCGTCAGCCAGGAACAGACCACCCGCTTCACGAATCGCTTTAACGGCAGGGACCAGGAAACCGGCGGGATCAGAAAATATTCCATCCGAGGAGAAGATCGTATCGACCACCAGCAGGGCGGGCCGGATACCATGGCGTTGCAGGTCCGCAATGGCGTCGCTGACACCCGCAGCAAAATCCGTACCGGCCGCCGGAGCGGGAACCGTACGGACATGCGCCCCGAGATTGACGCTTTTACCCAGTGAGGGAGAAATCTCGGCTGTCGTGGAGGTCACGCCATGGTAGGCATTCTTGGTTATGATCAGCCCATCGCCGCCGGTGACATGGCGGGCGATCCGGATGGCCAGGTCATTGGCCTCGCTGCCCGAGCATGTAAATGTTGCCTGCGCGGGGAAAGGGAAGGTCGCGAGCAGGGCATCTGCATAATCCACAATGGTATCATGCAGGTAACGTGTATGCGTGTTTAACCGTTCTGTCTGGGCTACGATGGCAGACACGATGCGCGGGTGGCAGTGCCCGGCGGGCACAACATTGTTATAGGCATCCAGAAAGCGACGGCCATGCACGTCGGTCAGCCATGCCCCCTGGCCTGATGCAAGGTGGAGCGGTTCATCATAGAATAGCCGGTAAGACGGACTGAGTAACTGCTGGCGGCGTTCAAGGAGGGGCGGCGTCATGGGGTGTCCAGTCCGGAATGGGAAATTGAAACACGCAAGTGAAGTGCTTGCGGGCGGCAGTGGTCTGAGGATGGTGAAAAGGGCCGGAAGGCACGAACCGTGAGGCAGGCCATCCCCCCTGGAACGGGATCATGATCCCGAAGAGGTGGATAATGGGCGCTCCGTCCAGTTTTCCTCGACCACGATGTATTCCTGCTCCGCATGATGCTGGACCTTCTGGGGTCTCTGGCAGTTTCCGGCCAGGAATACGATGGCGGTATTGACAACAAGGCCGATCAGGCCGGGATTGATGCCGAGCGTATCGACTCCGCTCAGATAAAGTCCGCACCCCAAGGCATCACCCAGGATGATCCCGGCGCATAGCGCACGGGGTCTGACGCGGATCGACAGGATTGCCAGAAGGAAGCAGGGCAGGAGCTGCGTTACACCAAAATACGTCATGTTATACAGGTGAGCAACCAGTGTAGGCACCATGGTCGCCAGAACCATGGAGACGACAATATAGAGCATGATGACCATCTGTGAGGCGGTTTTCTGGCGTTTTTCCGGCAGTCCGGGCACAAGGTTGCGTGCAACCAGCGACCCGATGACAAGGCATGTACCAGAAAGCACCACCAACGCGGACAGGGCAGCCCCGCCCGCCACAACCCCGATCATGGCAGGCGGCAGGAGGGTTTTTACTGTCTCGATAAAGGCATCATTGGGAGAAGAGAGGGTCAGGTGATGATACTTGGCATAAAAGGCGATCAGCATCATGAACGGAAAGACTACCATGTAAAGAGGCATGAAGATCTGTGCCCGCATTACGGTCCGTGCGCTGCGCGCCGTCATCAGGTACGCGCAGGTCAGTGGAAAGATGGGCATGCCGATTGCCTGAAAAAACATCGTGGACATGGCAAAGCTTTCCTGCCGGCCGGTGATTGCCGTGTTGTGCAGTTCATCCGTGCCGATCTGGAACAGGGTGGCGGGGTTATCTGTCTTGAGTAGCGCCATGACGATCGTGCCGATAATGAACAGCACGAGCAGATCCTTCATGACCGAGACATAGGCCGAGGCCCGGATGCCGGAAATGGCAATATACATAAAAACGATCCCGCCCGCGGTCAGCATGAGCAGCCAGCGTGAGGAGACGATGTTCAGTCCAGACAGCACAAGGGTCAGGCCGGAAAACTGGATGGTCGCCCACGGGATCATAAAAAATATGATGTTGAAGGCAACGGTAATTTCAAGCGCACGGCTGTTGAACACCTTGCGGAAAATGTCTGGCACAGTAGCAGCGTTGGTATTGCGCGCGAGTTGCCAGATGCGCGGGGTGAGGAAATAGCCGACAGGATAGGCCAGGAGGACATAGGATAGGAACCATGACGCGAACGGGTACCCGGAATGATAGATGCCGCCGGGAAAGGCAGTCATCATGCCGATACTGTAGGTCTCGCCAATGCCCAGGAAGAATATGAATACCGAACCAAAGGACCGTGAGGCCGTAAGATAGTCCTTGATGTTCTGCGCACCGGCACGCCGCTTTGAAATGATCGCCACGATGATCGACGCGGTGAGGATAAGAATGAAGAAGATGATTGCCATTAATACGCTCCCGGCGCACCAGAAAGAAACCTTTTTATTTCAACGTATTCTGTAAAGAACGGTTGGTGGACTACCCTGTATTGGCGGATGTGGTGTTGGCCGCCCAGCTATCAGGCGATGACGGAGAGATCTGCAGATGGTTCTGGAACTGCTCGAGAAAGATACGTTCACTATTGCTGTAACGCCCGTCACGATTCCACAGTAGGAATATCCCCGATGTGGTGATGCCAGAGGCCGGTGGCAGGCGCCACAGCCTGCCGGCATCTACCCATGGCTGCGCAATATGTTCAGGTAGGCACCCGATCCCGTAATTTGCAACGATCATGCGGGTGATTTCCTGGATGGAACACGATGTGCCCGCTATCCATCCGCTGAAATCCATCTCGTTACGGAAGATGGTGATGTTGGAGAGAAGCCCGTCAATCCTGTCCGCTTCAGAGCGGACGAAATTCTCCTGCGCCAGATCCCGCAGGGAAATGTCATTCTTGCCAAAAAAGCGGTGGGATCGCCCGCAGTACAGGCCATAGGACTGCTCCATGATCAGCGAGCGCCCGATGCGCGGAAGGGCGCGCGGGCAGAGCCCTATGCCGATATTGGCCGTCTTTTTCTGGAGGGAACTGAGGATGTCCTCGCTGCGTATGCAGATGATTTCAAGCGATATGCGTGGAAAACGCTCGTGAAAGCTGGCCAGGAACGTATCATACGTAACGGATTCAATGCTGCTGAGCGTAAGCAGGCGGATATGGCCGCCCACTTCTTCCGCCCCTGATTCGATCTCGTTGCTGATCGCCTTGATCGAGCCATAGATATCGGATGCCAAACGCAGCACCTTCTCGCCATGGCTGGAAAGCGTAAAGCGGCTTCCGTTACGGACAATAAGGGCATAGCCGATCTGCTTTTCCAGCCGCCGCAGGGCCTGGCTGACCGCTGACTGCGTCAGGCGAAGGCTGCTGGCCGCGCGCGTGATGTTGCCTTCATGTGCGATGGCGATGAACGTGCGCAGCAGGTTCCAGTCCAACCGGTCGATCAGTTGTTCACTTTTCCTGGGGATGCCATGGCCCGCTTCGGCCGTTCGGTTGGCAGGATCAGACATGGGTGGAAAAGAGAGCGTACTCATGGGGATACAGCCCGATTTCTGTTTTCAGGTTACAGGGCTTCATAAACCTAACCTGCGGCATTACATGATGTCCGTTCGTACTTTCATGGCGACGTACGCCGGGTACTGCACCGGACCTGCAGCGCTATTTCTGTCAGGAGCCGGAGCGTCAAAACGTTACATATACATAATGAGATATTCGAAAGCATGATGTCAATTAATCATTCGGCCTGCCCATCATTATTTCTGTTTCTGGCCACCGCATGCGGATGAGAATGCGGTGCGGTCGAGCTTGGACAGATGGGGCATGATTCGCAAGAGCGTTAAAGTATATATTTTCGGGAACTAACGAATATATTTCATAAGGCATACAATTAATGGGCATTATTATTAATTTTAATGACTATTTATTGTTTTCATATCGAAAGGTTCGTGTAATTATGATCGCATAGTAGGAAAAATGATACGGCTGTGTCCGTTCGCCCTGTGTGCGTCTTTATGTTTTCCGGAGGCTTATCTGTGACCCTTCCATCCGACTCCTTCTCCGCAAGTGAGTGGAAAGCACGTTGTGAGCTCGCTGCGCTCTACAGGCTGATTGCTCATTTCCGCATGACGGACCTGATCGATACCCACATATCCATGGCCCTTCCCGATGATCCGGGGCATTTCCTCATCAATCGCTACGGCAAGGTTTTTGACCAGATGCGCGCCAGCGACCTGGTGCGGATTGACAAATTCGGCCATGTGAAGGAGTTGCGGCTGGAGCAGTCCAATGTGAATGCGGCGGGCTTTGTCATCCATTCCGCCATTCATCAGGCCCGGCCTGACCTGAAATGCATCATCCATACCCACACGCCAAACGGGGCTGGGGTTTCGGCCCAGGAGGACGGGCTGCTGCCAATCAGCCAGCATGCCCTGAAGTTTTATGGCTGCCTGTCCTACCATGACTATGAGGGGATCGCGCTGCGGGCCGAGGAAAAAGAGCGCCTGATTGCTGACCTTGGCACCAATAATGCCATGATCCTGCGCAATCATGGCTTGCTGGTGGGGGGGCGGCATGTGGCGCATGCCTTCCACGAAATCTATTTCCTCGAACGCGCCTGCCAGATCCAGATCCATGCGCTTGCCGGGGGTAGGCAACTCTCCTACCCGCCGGAGGATGTGCGGCGGCGTACGGCGGAGCAGTTCCAGCGTGAGGAGGCTGAAGAAATCATCCAGCGCGCCTGGACTGCGGCTCTCAGCCTGATTGCGGATGAAAAAGAGTCATACTGTTCATAATGCGACAAGTGGCCAGAAGGTTTGGGAATGATGGAAAAAATGTCTGACGAAGCCGATATCCTGGAAATGAAGGACGCCCGTTACCTGATGCATCCCTTTACGGATGCACGGGCCAACCTGCAGGGCGGCGGGATGGTGATTGACCGGGGCGAAGGCGTTTTTGTCTACGATAGTGCCGGCAAGAAATACCTTGAGGCAGTTGCCGGGTTGTGGAGTGTCGGCCTTGGCTTCAGTGAACGCAGGCTGATTGATGCGGCTGTGCGCCAGATGGAGAAGCTGCCGTACTACCACACCTTCACCGGAAAATCGCATGCGCCGCAGATAGAATTGGCCGCCCGGTTGGTAGAGATGGCGCCCGTGCCGATGAGCAAGGCGTTCTTTACCAATTCCGGGTCAGAAGCCAATGATACCGCGATTAAGATGATCTGGTACCGCTCCAATGCATTGGGAGAGACAAAGCGCAAGAAGATCATCAGCCGCAAGCGGGGCTACCACGGCATCACGATTGCCTCTGCCAGTCTGACCGGCATTCCTGTCGATCACCAGTCCTTTGATCTGCCGCTGCCCGGTTTCCTGCATGTGACCGCGCCGCATTACTACCGCGAAGGCCTGGAGGGCGAGAGCGGGGACGCATTCTCGACCCGGTTGGTGAACGAGATCGAGGCGCTGATCGTGGCCGAGGGGCCCGAGACCATTGCCGCCTTCTTCGCCGAGCCCGTTATGGGGGCGGGCGGGGTGATCGTTCCTCCGCAGGGCTATTGGGAAAAATTGCAGCCCGTGCTGAAAAAATACGGCATTATCCTGGTCGCGGACGAGGTTATCTGCGGGTTTGGCCGGACCGGGCGCATGTTTGGCAGCCAGACCTTTGATATCCGACCCGACATGATGATCCTGTCCAAGCAGCTTTCATCATCCTACCTGCCCATTTCTGCCATTCTCATGAATGACATGGTGTTTGAACCGATTGCCGATGAGTCGCACGCCATTGGCGCCTTTGCCCATGGCTTTACCAACGGTGGCAACCCGACGGCCGCTGCCGTGGCGATCGAGGTGCTGAACATCATGGAAGAGCGCGACCTGATGACGCATGTCAGTGATGTCAGCGTACATTTCCAGGCGAGGTTGCGCGCACTGGGCGCCTCCTCCACGCTGGTGGGTGAGGCGCGTGGCGTGGGGCTGATCGGGGCGCTGGAACTGGTCATGGACAAGGCCACGCGCTCCTCGTCGCTAGAAGTCGGGCAATTGGCGAAATATGCTTTCGGGCTGCTTCAGAACAAGGGCGTCATTGCGCGTGCCATGGGCGATACGCTGGCATTTTCGCCGCCATTGATCATCACGCGCGAGCAGGTCGATATGATTTTTGATGGCGTAGCGGATGTCCTTGCGCAGATGGAGCAGGAGATCAGCTCCGGCCAGTTCTACTGAGTGATTATGGATCAGACTTATATTATTCACTTAAAATGAATAATGTAGAATATAAATAAAGTAATATGTTTGTAATGGAGTTGTGAAATGGTTTTCATCGCCGTTTATGTTGAAGACGATGCTGACTATTTCAGGCAGGTAAAGGAAGCGTTTGCCGAGCGGGCGCCAGATATCCATGTGGTGGACTGGGCTACCGCCCTGGAGGCGCCCGACAGGATTGACTACGCGCTGGTATGGATGCCCCCTGTAGGCGACCTTGCGTGCCTACCTGCGCTCAAGGCGGTTTTCAGCCTGTCTGCCGGGGTTGATCATATCGTGGCGCGCGATCCCGACTGGCCGGTGCACCTGCCGCTTATCCGCATGGCGGGAGAGGAAACCGGCCGCCTGATGGCGGATTACCTGCTATGGGCCTGTATCAGCGTAATCCGTGGCGCACGCGGGTGGGCGTTACAGCAGAACGAGCGGTCATGGAAACGCACGGTCGTCACGCGCTCGGCAGCAGACTGTGTCGTGGGTATCATGGGGCTTGGGCAACTGGGTCGTTATGTAGCCGGGCATCTCAGCCAGTGCGGCTTTACCGTGCGGGGCTGGTCGCGCTCGCCCAAGGACATCGAAGGGGTCAAGACCTTTGATGGGGCAGTCGGGCTGAAGCCATTTCTGGCCGGGGCCGATATCCTCATCTGTCTGCTGCCCCATACCCCCCAGACCTGTAATATTATCAATGCCCAGGTGCTGCGGGGGCTTCGACCCGGCGGGGCGTTCATCAATGTCGGGCGAGGGGAGCACGTTGTTGAAAGCGATCTTTTATCGGCACTGGATGACGGTGTGCTGTCGGCCGCTGTGCTTGATGTTTTCGAGCATGAGCCGCTACCGGTGACTTCGCCCTTATGGACGCATCCATCCGTAATCGTCACGCCACATATCGCATCGCAGGCTTCGGTCTGTGCCCGGGTCGATTATCTGATTGGTTGCATAAGGACCCTGCAGCGCGGGGAGCGCCCGGAGCAGGTTTTTGATATCAGCCGGGGTTATTGAAGGCGCCGATAGCTGCTGGCTGACATAAATAAATTTATGACAATCATTATAACCGTTTATACCAATACTTAAAATTGAGCCTATATGGCTCATATTGATGCAAAAATACCAATGGAACGAGAAACGTTAAAATATCGGACATTTGTCTCTTGAAAAATGTTACGAACTAATAATTAAATGTCGTTACGGAAACCCATCGAGAATGCAGGTTCATCTTAGTTCCTGCCCGGTCTTCATCTTTTTCATTTATGCCATCAGTTTCTTCCCGAACGGGACGACAGGGAGAATATGAATGCGATTTTGTTCCTTCGGTGCTCTTGTGTTGTCTACAACCGTCCTGTCGGGCCTGATTGCGACACAGCACAGCGATGCAAAAGCGGCCACTCCTCCGGCCACGGCCCGCAATCGGCCCGCCAGGGTGCATGCTGGCCCCTCGCCGCAGCCCGATACCAGGCCCGCGGGCATGGTTGCCCGGGGCGACGGGGAAACCATTCACGTCAGCACCGGCATGCGTACGCCAAACGGCGTGACCGGCACGACCCCCGGTGGTGGCCTCATGCCAGTACAGACCGTGCCAAAGGCGCGCAGTGAAGTAACGCGCGATTTTATTGCCAAGCAGAGTTCCAATACAACGCCACAGGCTCTTGTGGCCATGATGCCGGGTGTGGCCTATGCCCGTACCGACCCCTATGGCCTGACGTCCCGCGCCCTTGTGGTGCGTGGCATGAACCAAAGCGAAATCGGGTATCTGGTTGATGGCGTGCCGCTGGTGGATGGTGTGTATTACCAGCCGGATTCCATCGGCAGTTCACCCGATGCCGAAAACATGTCCTCGGTTTCCCTCACCCAGGGGTCGCCCGATATCACGAGCCCGTCCTATAACGCGGTTGGCTCATCTGTTGACGTCACCTTGCGCGATCCTTCCCGCCGCCGGGGCGGCATGATCGAGAGCAGCTACGGCAGCTATCACATGAAAAAGGAATTCGTCCGGTTTGATACCGGTGAAATCGGGCATACAGGTATCCGTGCCTTCATGTCCTATTCCTACATGTTCAGTAATTTCTGGCAGACGCCGGGTTCCATCAACCGCCACCATGTCGATGCAAAGCTGGTGAAGGAATGGGGGCAGGGGAACAGGGTTGCCGTAGAGATGATTTTTGGACAGTACTCGTCCAGCGGCATCAACTCCAACGGTGCGGCAACGCCAACCATGGCGGCCTTCGAGGCTAAAGGTACGTCCTCACTCTACCTCAACCCGAACTATACACCCGGTAGTCCCAACTATTATCGCATGAACCGCCTGATGAACAAAACCATCGCGGTCATGGCACCAATGAAGTTCAACCTGGGCCATAACCTCAACCTGCATCTAACGCCTTATTTCATCAACTGGGACAAGGACAGCGGGTTTGGTGAAAACATCAATGATTCACAGGCCTATCTCGGCACACAGAACGTGGGCGCGCTCAACCTGCCAACGGCCGTGACCCTGGCCAATGGCACAAGGGTCGATACGACACAGGTCGTCGATGAACAGCACCAGCATACCCTGGCGCTGATGGGGCATCTGGACTGGAAACACAGGAACAACCTGTTCCGCATCGGGGCCATGTATTCCTATCTTGATATGGTGGAGCCGGCCAATTATGCCGCTGTCGGCCCCAATGGCCTGCCCGCCAATGCCTGGGGGCGATACAGTGTCAAGGATGCCGCGGGTCAGGCGCTCAGCCCGTGGAACCTCGTTTTCCGCCAGCAGCAGGTCTCCATCTATTTTGATGATACGCTGTCGCTACTCAATGACCGCCTCAAACTGACTGCCGGTTTCAAGGAAGTCATGATCAATCGCTGGGCCACGAACGACCTGCCCGGCATTCCTGATCGCAAGAATGGCGGCAACTATGCGGAGCCGCTGCCTCAGGTCGCCATCAGCTATAACATCACGAAGCATGACCAGATCTTTGTGAACGGTACCACCAGCTTCCGCGCTCCGGACCGGACCGAAGCCTATCTGGACATGTATGATGCGAAGTCTCCTTCCCCCATTGACGTGCATCCTGGTAACCTGAAGCCAGAATATGCGATTGGTGAGGAAATCGGCTTCCGCCATAACGGCCTGGTACATATTGCCGCATCACTGTTCAACTACAACCTGACCAATCACGACGTAAACTCGACCGCCTATTCATCCGGTGGCTCGCTCGTGACCACGCCGATCAACATGGGTGGTGAAACCGTGCGTGGCGCCCAGCTCGAGCTTGGTCTGCGGCCATGGCACCATTTCAGCCCGTATCTTTCGGGGTCTTATGTCCATGCCACAACGGACAACAATTTCCAGATCCAGGGTACCTATATCGATACCCGCGGCAAACGTTCGGTCAATACACCTGAGTTTACGGGGGCAGTCGGCCTTTCCTATGATGATGGCACATTCTTTGGCAATTTCGGGCTGAACTATATCGGCAAGCGCTATACGACCTTCATGAACGATCAGGACATTCCCGGTTATCTGACATCCGACATCACGCTTGGTTACCGGCTGCATAATGTCCGTATCGACAAGTTCATGGTCTACAAGCCGCAGTTCCAGCTCAATTTCATGAATATTGGCAACAACCTGTATTACGCCCAGGCTGCCAGCTTCACGCCAACGGCCAAGGGTGTCCGTGCGGCAAACGGGCAGTGGATCGCCGCTGGCCAGCCCGGCTACAATATTGGTGGTGGTTTTGCGATGTCTGGCGCGCTTACGGTCGGGTTCTGATGCCGTGCGCATCTGGCTACATGGAGGCGGCAGGAGCGTCACCGCCCCTGCCGCAGCCAGTCATTCCGGTCTCTGCTTCCCTTTACATGAAAGCGAGCTTCCAATGCCTTCAAAGAGCAGCTTTATTATTGGACTTGTCATTCCCATGGTCATGATCGACCTGCTTTTTCCCGTAATTGACAAGGTCGGGATTGATATTGCTGGACTGCCTTTCTTCATGGTCTGGATCTTTGCGTGGTTCCTGCTGACATCGGGCTGCCTTGGTCTGTGCTGGGTCATGTTCGACCGCAGGCATCATCCTGAATGATGCGGCATGGCCCTCATATGATGGACAATGTGCCCGGTGGCCTGCGGGTGGGGAAGATGCGAGATGTCTGACGAAGAAATCGGTTTCATATCAGCAGCGGAACTGACCGCGCATTATGAGAGCGGCCGCCTCTCTCCCGTTGAGGTGGTGGCTGCGGTTCTGCGCCATATTGAAGCGACGGAAACAAAGATCAACGCCATGGTCGAGGTGACCGCCACGCAGGCCATGGACGGTGCCCGGCGGGCGGAGGCGGCCTACCGCTCAGGCACGGCCCGCCGGCTTGAGGGCGTACCGGTTACCATCAAGGACCTTCAGGAAACCGCGAATATCCCGACCCGCTACGGTTCATGGTCGCGCAAGGATAATGTGCCCATCGTGGATGCCCCGTGCGTCACGCGGCTGCATGATGCTGGCACAGTGATGCTGGGAAAGACGACCGTGCCGGAATTCGGCTGGAAGGGTGTCAGCGGGAGTCCGCTCACAGGTGTAACCAGCAACCCGTGGAAGGCAGGATACAACGCAGGAGCCTCCTCAGCCGGGGCGGGGGCTGCGGCGGCAGCCGGCTATGGCCCTCTGCACCAGGGCGGTGACGGAGCCGGTTCCATCCGCATGCCCGCGCATTTCTGCGGGGTGTTTGGCATGAAACCGACCCATGGTCGGATACCGAACTGGCCCATCAGCAATAATGACCTGGCAACGCATATGGGGCCGCTCACGCGTACGGTAAAGGATGCAGCCCTGATGCTCGAGGCCATGAGTGGCCCGCATCCGTGGGATTATACCTCCCTCGAAGCCGCGCCTCTACCTTATTCAACCATGCTCTCCGCCCCGCTCAGAGGGCGCCGGATCGCCTATAGCCCTGACCTGGGGCACGCCCGTGTCGATCCCGATGTGGCCGAAGCCGTTGCGGCGGCGGTTGGTGTGTTCGAGGCCATGGGGGCCACGGTCGAGGAGGTCACTCCTGCCTGGGGGCCAAAAGGCCCGGAACTGGCGCGTTTTTTCTGGCCTGCCACCTATAGCGCAAAATGCACGCTCCTGCCTGAGTGGGAACCGCTGATGGACCCCGGCCTGGTGGCGATGCTCAAGGAAACGCAGGGCCGCACGATGCAGGACTTTACCCTCGCGCGTGAGAGGCGTTTTGCCTACGCGGTCGAAATCCATGAGTTCTTTACCCAATGGGACTTCCTGCTCACGCCCGCCGTCAGTGTGACGGCATTCCCCGCCACGCAACTCCAGCCCGATACATGGCCACGACATGACTGGGATTGGCTGAGCTGGGCGGAGTTTTCCTATCCCTTCAACTGGGCGGGCAACCCGGCAGCCAGCATCCCTTGTGGCTTTGGCGCTGACCACCTGCCGGTGGGCCTGCAGGTGGTCGGCCGCCGCTTTGATGACCTGGGCGTGCTGCAGGCCTGCGCAGCATGGGAGGAGGCCCGCCCATGGAGCGCGGTGCGACCTGACCTGAACTGTCTGGAATACATCAGGGAGAAAACATGATGACATGCCCATGCCCTTTCACAACTCCGCATGATCTGGCGCATCAGGATGGAACGGCATTGCAATGATCCCCTGGCACAGGCTCCGGTGCCTGCTGTTCCTTTTGCGGGGCTGACTTAGTTTTTCATATCCGTGTTTGTCTGGCCGGTTCGGAGCAGACCGCATGAGCCATGGCGGTGCTCAGGGTGACCGGCTCAGGTTCGCGTGTTCCCGGTTTGGGGCACATCAAGAAGCAGAGATGATTTCCATGACTGAATTATGTGAACTATCGGCCGTTGAGCTTCTATCGCTCTATGCCGCTCGGAAGCTCTCACCGGTAGAGGTGATCCGCGATGTCATCGCCCGTTCCGAGGCGGTACAGCCGGTGCTCAATGCGTTTTGCAGCCTTGACCCCGAACGCGCCCTCGCTACCGCAGTCGCGGCCGAGCGGAGCTGGGCGGCTGGCCTGCCCACGCGCCCGCTGGAAGGCGTGCCGGTTTCCATCAAGGATACGGCCATGGTGAAAGGCTGGCGCTTTGCCCGTGGTTCGCGCCTGGCCGAACATAATCCACCCGCAACACAGGATTCTCCCTCTGTCGAGCGTCTGCGCCAGGCTGGTGCCGTGCTGTTTGCCTCGACCACCACCTGCGAAGGGGGCTGGAAGGCGGTGACCGACAGCCCGCTGACCGGCATCACCCGCAACCCGCATAATACCGACCACACGCCCGGCGGCAGCAGTGGCGGGGCGGGGGCCTCCATCAGCGCCGGGTGTGGCCCGCTGGCACTCGGCAGCGATGGCGGCGGCTCCATTCGCGTGCCGGCCAGCTTCAGTGGCGTGTTTGGCTTCAAGGCAACATTCGGCCGCGTGCCGATGTACCCCATCGGCCCGCATTATTCCGACATGGCGCATTTTGGCCCGATGACCCGTACGGTGGCGGATGCTGGCCTGATGTTCTCTGTTATTGAAGGGCGTCATCCGTTGGACCCCTTTACCACCGATCCGCTCCCGGCCTCGGATTTTCCGGTCACACCGCTGCCTCTGGCAGGGGTAAGGATAGGGGTAACGGAAGATTTCGGCTTCATGAAGGTTGATCCCGAAGTGGCGCAGGTGTACCGCGCCGCCATCGCGCGCATCGAGGCGGCTGGTGCCGTTCTGGTGCCGTTGGCCCCCATGGAAGACTGGCGCCCGACCTATCGCACGTTGTGGCAGGTGGGGGCATGGCAGTCCCAGCGCCGCCTGACCTCGGCCGAGCGTGACCTGCTTGACCCCGAATTCCGTGGCTGGGGCGACCATGGCGCGCATATTCCCACCGGGGATTACGTTGATGCGATGATGGCGCGGCTGGCCTACCGCCAGGAATGCGCGCGCCTGCATGCAGCGGTTGACTTTGTCATCTCGCCCACCGTTTCCATCCTGCCGCTCAAGGCGGGGCTGACGGTGCCCGATGACAACTGGCCAGACTGGCTGGAATGGGCCGGGTTCTCCCTGCTGTACAATATGACGGGCCAGCCTGCCTCGTCGCTGCCGGCGGGATATTCTTCGGGTGGTCTGCCGGTGGGCATCCAGATTGGTGGCCGCATCAATGATGATATCGGCGTGCTGCGCCTGAGCATGACACTCGAAGGCCTGCTGGCTGAGGCGCGCCCCGATCCGGCCGCAGCCTTTGACAAGGCCATGCGGAAAAGCTGATCCCCGCGCGACCGCAGTGCCATGATGCTGCGGTCGCGCTCTTTGTAATGCAGTACTGCCTGCCACGCATGTGTCGATATTTTCGCAAGAGAAACATGATGATGTCTTACCCCGATACCCTGTTGTTTATTGATGGCCAGTGGCAGGCAGCCAGCGATGGGCGTACGCTTGACGTGCTCAACCCCGCGACCGGACAGGTGATCGGCACTGTCGCCCATGCGGGGCAGCCCGAACTGGCGCAGGCGCTGGCAGCGGCACGGCGCGGCTTTGCCGTATGGAGCGCCACGCCCGCCTTCGCGCGCTACCAGATCATGCGCCGCGCTGCCGCGCTGCTGCGTAAACGCGCAGAGGAAGCGGCAACCTGCATGTCGCTCGAACAGGGCAAGCCCGTGGCGGAGGCGCGTGCCGAGATGGCGGCGGCCGCCGATATCATCGACTGGATGGCAGAGGAGGGACGGCGCGCCTATGGGCGCCTCGTACCCGCGCGCCTCATGGGGGTCACGCAGTCTGTCATCCGCACGCCCGTTGGCCCGGTTGCGGCGTTCTGTCCGTGGAATTTCCCGGTCAATCAGGTCGTGCGCAAGGTCAGCGCAGCACTTGCCACCGGGTGCTCCATCATCGTCAAGGCCCCGGAGGAGACACCGGCCTCGCCTGCGATGCTGATCCGTGCCTTTGCCGATGCGGGTGTGCCTGCTGGGGTGATCGGGCTGGTATACGGCACGCCCGCCGAAATCTCGGAAACGCTGATCGCCGATGATATCATCCGCAAGGTCACCTTCACGGGGTCAACGGCGGTTGGCAAGATCCTGGCATCCCTTGCGGGCGCGCACATGAAGCGCGTGACCATGGAACTCGGCGGTCATGGTCCGGTGATTGTCACGGCGGATGCCGACATCACGCGTGCGGTTTCCCTTCTTGCTGCAGCCAAGATCCGCAATGCCGGGCAGGTCTGCGTCTCTCCCACGCGGTTCCTGATCGAAAAAGGGGTCTTTAAGGAATTCCGGGCCGCCTATGTCGCCCACATGCAAGCGCTTGTGGTGGGCAATGGCCAGCGCCCGGGCACGCAGATGGGGCCCCTGGTCAGCCAGCGGCGGCTGGAGGCGGTCGAGGCTCTAGTCAATGAGGCGCGCGACAGGGGCGCAAAGGTGGAAACCGGCGGCATGCGCCTGGCAGGGCCGGGTTATTTCTATGCGCCCACCGTTTTGACGGGGCTGACGGCTGATATGCGCATCATGAACGAGGAGCCCTTTGGCCCGATCTCGCTGCTCTGCCCCTTCGATACGCTGGAGGATGCGATTGCCGAGGCCAATCGCCTGCCATACGGACTGGCGGCCTATGCCTTTACGGGGGCGGGCGGGGTTGCAGCGCGCCTGCGTGATACGGTGCGTACGGGCATGTTGACCATCAACCATATCGGCCTGTCCCTGCCGGAAATTCCCTTTGGCGGGATCGGGGATTCCGGTTATGGCTCGGAAGGTGGCTCGGAGGCGCTCGATGCCTACCTCGATACCCGTCTGGTGACGTCAATGGATTATATATGAACGGGAGGCATCCGATGGACGTGCCTGTCCCTTGTGTTGGCGAGGCCAAAACCGAAGCCGACTTTGAAGCGGCGCTGATCATACTTGAACAGCCATCGCAGCCCGTATCGGTGGAGGAAGCCACCCGGATCGCGCGTGACATGTTTGGCATGACCGGCATGGTGTCACGCCTGCCGGGAGAGCGCGACCGGAATTTCCGCCTCCGCACCGCCCAGGGCGGGGATTACGTGCTGAAAATCGCCCACTGTGCCGAACAGCCGGATATGCTCGACCTGCAGGACAGTGTCCTGCGCTACCTCAGGGCAAAAGACCCGACGCTGGCCGTGCCGGAGCTGCTGGAGCCATCCGTCCCGCGTGCCGTCTGGCGCGATCAGGCGGGAGAAGAACGGATCGTGCGGATGGTGACATTCCTGCCCGGCACGCCACTGGGCAACCGGTCAGCCACGGTGCCACTGTGCACCTCGATCGGGGGGATGCTGGGACGGCTGGACCAGGCATTGACGGGCTTTCACCATCCGGCCCAGTTCCATGCCCTTTTGTGGAATTTGCGCAATGCGGCCTATATGCGCAATTTCATCCGTTATTTCCCCACCGAGGAGCAGAAGGCCCTGGCTGACGCCGCGCTGGCGGCATTCGAGCAGCAGGTGCTGCCTGTCATGGCGACATTGCCCATGCAGGTGATCCATAACGACTTCAATGTTCATAATATCCTGTGCAGCGCGCACGCCATCGAGGGTGTGATTGACTTTGGCGATGTGATCCGCGCCCCGCGCGTGCAGGATCTGGCAATCGCCGCATCATACATGATGGGCACCGGCACGCAGCCAGTGGAGCAGTTCATGGCCATCCTTTCCGGTTATTGCCAGACCATTGCGCTCACACGGGCGGAACTGGCCTGCCTGCCTGCCATGATGGGTGCGCGGCTGGTCATGTCGCTGGGCATCAGTTCATGGCGGGCCAGCCGCAATCCCGCCGATGCCCCATACATCACGCGCAATCAGGCGATCGCGTGGGAGGGCCTGGCCCGGCTGGAGGCGTTGCAGGACACCCTGCGCGACAGGATGCTGACTTTCGCCGCCGCCACCAGCACAGGACCATGAAAAAAGGTTAGTCAGATGCACAAGAACGCCAATATCACGATTGATGGTCTTCGCCTGAACGAGGACATCGCCTTCACGTCCCGTTTTGGCGCAACGCCACGGGGCGGCATCCGCCGGCTGGCCCTGTCGGCGGAGGACCGCCTTGTCCGTGACTGGCTGGCCGCGCAGGGTGCGGCACTTGGCTGTTCCCTTGCGGTCGATACCATGGGCAGCCAGTTCCTGCGCCTTGAGGGGAGTGATCCGACCTTGCCCCCGCTGATGATGGGCAGCCACCTCGACACCCAGCCCACGGGTGGCCGCTATGATGGCATTTATGGCGTGCTGGGGGGGCTGGCCGTCTTGCGGGCCTTCCGTGCGGCGGGATATGTGCCGCGCCATGCAATCGAACTGGCCAACTGGACCAATGAGGAAGGGGCGCGTTTCGCCCCGGCCATGACGGCATCAGGCGTTTTTAGCGGTGTGTTTACGCTGGAGCAGGCCTATGGCCTTGCCGACCGTGATGGAGTCCGTCTGGGTGATGCCCTGCAGGCGATCGGCTATAAAGGCGATGAACCCTGTGGTGCTCACCCGCTTGCCGCCTATTTCGAGTTGCATATCGAACAGGGGCCGGTGCTGGAAAACGAGGGCAAAACCATTGGCGTCGTGACGGGCGTGCAGGGCATGCGGTGGTTTGACGTGACCCTGATTGGCCAAGAAGCCCATGCCGGCACCACCCCCATGGAACTGCGCCGGGACGCGCTGCTCGCAGCAGGCCGCCTGATGGTGCTGGCGGCGGATGTGGCGGCAGCGCACGGGCCCGATGCCAAGACAACCATCGGCATCATTGACGCAAGTCCCGGCAGCCGCAACGTAGTGCCGGGTGAAGTGCGCATGACGCTGGACCTGCGCCACCCTGATGATGCGGTGATCGACAGGATGGAAGCTGACTTTCGCACGCAGGCGGGCGAGATTGCACGCAGGGCGGGCATTGAACTGTTGATCGAGGAAAGCTGGGGCTCGCCTTCCGTACCGTTTGACCCGGCCTGCATCGGTATGGTGCGCGATGCGGCGGCAAAGGCGGGGCTGAGCCATCGCGACATCATTTCCGGCGCGGGGCATGATGCGGCCTATATGGCCCGGATTTGCCCGACGGCGATGATTTTCATTCCCTGCCGTGATGGGCTGAGCCACAACGAGGCTGAATATGCCGAACCGGATGATATCGTAGCGGGTGCAAACGTACTGATGCGTGCGATCATGGCAGCAGATGAGCATTTCGACCTCGCCTGAGGCCTGTCTGGTGAGCGGAATATCGTTTCCTGTATTCCGCCAGATAGAAACAGCAAATCAAGGTCTTTTCGATAACCGGCCCCTCCCATCTCCGGTCTCAAGGAATGATTGCCGACTGTAGACGTAATCTGAAGCTGGCGCACGTGCGATAACGCGACCAGATACATATCAAGGTCGATGCTATGGCAGGTCTCCCGATCGTAGATCGGGGCATGTGTCTGGCCAGGGCCTGGTAGGTTCTGTTGACAAAAGACAGTAGCTGTTGATTTTCACTGAGAACTGACCCGGGTTTTTCATCAGGAATTGACCCAGCCAGATGCTATTTCAGGCATAGTGAGGCGGGCGGTCAAGAAGAGGATCTGTCCTTTTTGTTTTTTGACGCGGCGGTGCTGGCGCGGAACCTGTAGCTGTCATTTCCTGTCTCGAGGATATGACAGTGATGGGTCAGCCGATCGAGGAGCGCCGTCGTCATCTTCGGGTCACCAAAGACATCACCCCATTCACTGAAGCTGAGATTGGTTGTGATGATGACACTGGTGCGCTCGTAGAGGCGGCTGAGCAGATGGAACAGCAGGGCGCCCCCTGATGCACTGAAGGGGAGATAACCGAGTTCATCAAGGATCACGAGATCCAGGCGGAGCAGCCTGTCGGCAATCTGCCCGGCCCGGTTGGTGATCTTTTCCTGTTCGAGCGCATTGACCAGGTCGACCGTTGACCAGAAGCGCGCCTTCTTGCGGTGATGGGTGATCGCCTGGATGGCCAGCGCGGTCGCCAGGTGGGTTTTCCCGGTTCCCGGGCCACCGATCAGCACGACATTTTCAGCACGCTCGATGAAGTCCCCGCCATGGAGCTGGCGGATCATGGGCTCGTTGACCTGCGTATCGGCAAAGGAGAACCCGGACAGGTCCTTGTAGGCGGGGAACCGGGCGGTCTTTGTCTGGTAGGCGATGGAGCGGACTTCGCGTTCGGCCAGTTCCGCCTTCAGGAGCTGCGAGAGGATGGGGATGGCCGCCTCGAAGGCGGGCGCGCCCTGCTCGATGAGGTCGGCCGTGGCCTGGGCCATGCCATACATCCGCAATCCACGGAGCATGACGACAAGTGAAGCAGCAGCAGGATCATGACGCATGGCGGCTGTCCCTTCGCAGGATGTCATACCGCCCTGTATCGGCGCACGGTTCGTGTGCGAGCACCAGGGCCTGTGGGGCATCAAGCCGGGGAACCACGGTTCTCTTGGCATCGATCAGGCGATGAAGCGTATTGAGAACATGGGTCTTGGTCGCCACGCCGTCTTCAAGTGCCAGTTCAACCGCGCAGAGGACAGCCTGCTCATCATGCTGCAGCACAAGGGCCAGGATTTCAGCCATTTCCCGGTCGCCTCCAGGCCGCCTGAGCAGTTGATCCTGCAGGGTCCGGAAGGCGGCTGGCAATTCGGTAAACGGCGCGCCATTGCGCAGGGCGCCCGGTTTGCGCTGGATGACCGCCAGATAATGCCGCCAGTCATACACCGTGCGGCCTGGCACACCATGCGAACGCGTGATGATCCGGTCATGCACGCACAGAACCTGCCCTTCGGCGATAATGCGTAGCCTGTCGGGATAAACCCGCAGGCTGACCGGACGATTGGCAAAGGAGGCCGGCACGCTGTAGCGATTGCCTTCGAACTGGATCAGGCAGGTTGGTGAGACGCGCTTGGTCTGTTCGACAAACCCGTCAAAGGGCCGCCCCGGGATCATGAGGTGGGGACGTTCGCTGGCATGGACCTCGGAGACGCTGTGCGGCAATTCAGCATGCTGCAGCCGTTCCCAACAGTCCAGGCAGCGGGCTTCCAGCCAGGCGTTCAGCGCCCCCAGATCAGGAAAGGCAGGCAGATCCTGCCAGATCTGGCGCCGGGCATCCTGCACGGTCTTCTCGATCTGCCCTTTCTCCCATCCGGCTGCCGGATTGCAGAAGGTCGCCTCGAACAGATAATGGCTGGCCAGGGCCATGAAGCGCAGATTGACCTGACGTGCCTTGCCCGACCCAATCCGGTCCACGGCGGTCTTCATGTTGTCAAAAATACCCCGCCGCGGCACGCCACCGAGCACGCGGAAGGCCTCGGTAAGCGCATCGAAAAGCATCTCGTGGGTCTGCAGGGGATAGGCCCTGAGTATGAAGGCCCGGCTGAAGGACAGTTTGGTGTGGGCAACCTGCAGCTTGACGCGATGCCCGGCAATCACCGCCCAGTCCTCGCCCCAGTCGAACTGGAAGGCTTCCCCGGGCTGGAAGCACAGGGGCACGAAAACACCCCGACCCGTTGTCTGGCGTGCCTGGCGCTGTTCGTGTTTCCACTGCCGGATGAAAGCGGCCACCCGTCCGTAGGACCCATCATAACCCAGCGCCACAAGGTCTTCATGCAGTCGTCGCGCCGTGCGCCGGTTCTTGCGGGGGCGAGCGGCTTCCAGGACCAGCCATCCCCTCAGCCTGTCAGCAAACGGGTCCAGTCGGCTGGGACGTTCGGGAACCTGAAACCGTGGTTCAATACTCTGTGCCCGGAGATATTTCCGGATCGTATTGCGTGACAGTCCCGTCCGGCGTTCGATCTCGCGGATCGGAAGATGATCCCGGCAGTGCCACCGACGGATCACACTCAGAAGCTCCATGTCAATCACTCCTCAAACCCCCAGCAGATGCTGCCGGGGAGTGTGAAGGCATGGGTCAAATCTCGATGAAAATTTCCGCCCTACCCGGGTCAGTTCTCAGTGAAAATCAACACACGGCGCTTTAGAAGAAAATCCACAAGGTCCCGCGGCGTTTTCATGCTCTCCGATTATGCTCCGGATCACTATTCCTGCGACGCGAGAGAGGACAGGATAGTGCGGACCAGCGGACAGGGGGTTGCGTTTATGCCAATTTATCCGCCAATATCTGGCATATGATTGCGTCAGAAATTTCATTCATGATATATGATGCCAGTGAAACTGGATGCGATTGATCGGCGTATTCTTCGTGTTCTTCAGGAAGATGGCCGCTGTCCCAACAATGAACTTGCGAGGCGCGTCGGGCTTTCTCCCTCGCCGTGCCTGCGCCGGGTGCGGATGCTGCAAGAAAGTGGCGTTATCGAGGGGTATGTCGCTGTTGTGAATCCCGCAAAAGCCGGGTTCGGCGTAACGGCTTTTGTCAGGATATGGCTGACGGGAGAAGACGAGCGGCAGTCCGAGCATTTCGTCGAGGAAATCGGGAAGCTTCCGCAGGTGACGGAAGCACATGTCCTTGCGGGAGATTGTGATTTCCTGTTGCGCGTTGTTGCAGAAGACCTTCCAGGACTGAGACGTTTTCAGCGTGAACACCTTGCACGGATCAAAGGCGTGCGAAGTATGAAGACCGACATCCCCCTCCTGAAGGTCAAGAACGCAAGCTTTGCATAAGATATCTCACCCATCATGCTGGAGATGCTGGAAGCGAAGCGGGCTGCAGGTTATATTGGCGCGTGCGTGAACGCATCGTCCGGAGATCAATTCTTCGCTTCTGATCTGACAGAAGGCGCGACATTCAGGCACGCAAATACGCCTGAAGGCGCGGAATGACAAAGTCCAGAAACACTCTCACGCGCTGGGGCGTCTGTTTGCTGCCAAGATAGAGCGCATGGATCTCTTCTTCATCCTGCGCGTCCGCATGGGCCAGAACCTCAACGAGACGGCGGGCCTTGATATCATCGCGCACATGGTAGTCGCCAAGCCGCGCCAGCCCTGCACCCCGCAATGTCAGGCGTCTGACTGTTTCGCCATTATTGGCGAGCAGGGGGCCTTGGACGATACGATCTGCGATGCGGCCTTTCTCCTGCAGCGGCCAGACAGGGGCGGCACGCCGGAAATTGAAGCCAAGGCATTTATGATGGTCCAGATCATCAATGCTCCGTGGTGTACCAAACCGGTTCAGGTAATCTGGCGACCCGACAATCTTGCGTCGGGCCGTGCCGATACGCCGGGCTGTCAGATTTGAATCCTGTATCGGTCCGACCCGAATGGCGACATCCGTGCGATCAAGATAAAGGTCCGTCAGTTCGTCGGAGAGCGACAGATCAACGATGATATCCGGATAGGCATCCCAGAACTCTGGAAGGAGAGGCTCAAGCGCCAGCGCTCCGAAGGCAACCGAGGCGTTGATGCGCACAGTGCCGCCCGGCCGAACCGATCCTGTGGTGAGCGCATGTTCCATATCGTCAAGATCAGCGATCAGCGCCTGAGCACGCTCGTAGTAAAGCTGCCCTTCCGGCGTGACGGAAAGCCGCCGTGTCGAACGTTCAAGCAGGCGTACGCCAAGGCGTGTCTCAACGCGGGCAATCAGTTTGCTTATCGTCGAGGGCGTTGTCATTGACAGGCGCGCTGCTTCGGAAAAACTGCCGCGTTCCACGACACGCAGAAACATCTGCATTTCGCCAATCCGGTTGTCCATCAGCGCCTCTTTGATGAAACGGGTTCACAGGTGATGTGGAGAAGCGACAGATTATCAAAGCCTGTCAAGTTCATCATGTTGTGTAGGGAACAGATGCCGCTCGCACCACTGATGCGCCGTCATATTGAAAATTCTTCCGGAGATTGGCTCTGAAGCCTGGTCAGGCGTATCCAGAATACTTTTTGCAGGACACTATTGCGATGAAAAACATTCTCCTTCTGAACGGCGGCAAGGCTTTCGCCCATTCTCATGGTCGTCTGAACGATACGCTGCATGGCGCCGCCCTTGAACTGCTGTCGAATGCGGGTTTCAGCACGCGGCAGACAAAGATCGACGCCGGGTATGACATTCAGGCGGAAGTCGAGAATATCCTGTGGGCTGATCTGGTCATCTATCAGATGCCGGGTTGGTGGATGGGCGCGCCATGGACGGTCAAGAAGTATGTTGATGAAGTCTTTACCGCCGGTCATGGCACGCTTTATGCCAATGATGGGCGCAGCCGGTCGCATCCTGGGCGCAAATACGGGTCAGGTGGCCTGCTGCAGGGGAAGCATTACATGCTTTCCGTGACATGGAACGCCCCGGAAGAAGCCTTTGTCGATCCGGCACAGTTCTTTGAAGGGAAGGGGATTGATGCGGTCTATTTCCCTTTCCACAAGGCCAACCAGTTCCTGGGCATGACGCCGCTTGCAACGTATCTTGCGTCAAACGTTATGAAGGAACCGGCGGTTGATCGGACCGTCGCGCGCTATCGTGCCCACCTCGCAGAAGTTCTTGGCTTTGTCCTGCCAAAGGGTGGCGCTGAATCGTAGCCCGGATCGCAGGGTTTTGCCGGACAACATGGAACCGAGAGAATAACATGAAGACATGGATACGTTGGGGCAGCGCCGGAGTGGTCAGCCTGGCAGTGCTTGGTGCAGCGACATGGGAGCTCGTCCTGCGTCCGGAAAGTGCATCCCTTCCCGTGACGGCAGGAACAGGCCCGCATCCTGATCTGCCGCGGCCCAACCATACCCTGTTCCCGACCGTCAATGTCGCGACGCCCGTGGGCTGGGCAGACGGGCAGACGCCCGCACCCGCTCAGGGGCTGACGGTTGCACCCTATGCAAAGGGGCTCGACCACCCCCGATGGCTTTATCGGTTGCCCAATGGCGATATTCTGGTGGCCGAGAGCAACTCGCCCAAAACGGATGTCCAGACACTCAAAAATCGCATTGCCGGGTTCGTGATGGGCAAGGTTGGTGCGGGGGAGGCCAGCCCGAACCGGATTATCCTGCTCCGCGACACTAAGGGCGATGGGGCAGCGGATACCCGCACGGTGTTTCTCGATCATCTCTATTCGCCCTTCGGCATGGCGCTGGTGGGTAATGATCTGTATGTCGCCAATGCCAATGCAATCCTTCGCTTTCCCTATCATGATGGCGACACGCGGATTGATGCACCGGGAACCAAGGTTGTGGACCTGCCGGCAGGCTACAACCACCACTGGACAAAAAACCTGCTCGCAAGCCCGGACGGGCGTTTCCTGTATGTGACCGTCGGGTCCAACAGCAATGTTGCCGATAACGGGATGGAGGTCGAAGAAGGACGGGCACGGATCGACCGGCTCGATCTCACCACGGGAAAGCTGACACCCTATGCAACCGGGCTGCGCAACCCGAACGGCCTGGCCTTTGAGCCGGAGAGTGGTGCCCTGTGGGTGGTGGTCAACGAGCGCGATGAAATCGGTAGCGACCTCGTCCCCGACTACATCACATCAGTCAAGGAAGGCGCATTCTATGGCTGGCCTTACAGCTATTACGGCCAGCATGTTGATGTCCGGGTCTCGCCACAGCGACCGGACCTCGTCGCGCAGGCGATCGCGCCAGATTACGCGCTTGGTCCGCATACGGCCTCCCTTGGCATCACCTTCTCTCAGGATGCTACCCAGCTTCCGGACGCCTGGCGCCATGGACTGTTCGTCGCACAGCATGGATCGTGGAACCGCCGTCCCAAGAGTGGCTACAGGGTCATCTATGTGCCGTTTGCCGATGGGAAGCCGTCCGGGTCGCCGGTTGATGTGCTGACGGGTTTCCTGATACCGGACGAAGCGCATGTGCATGGTCGTCCCGTGGGCCTTGCGATTGACAGGTCGGGCGCATTGCTGGTGGCAGACGATGTGGGCGGTGTCGTATGGCGTGTGTCCGGTAACGCCGCCGAATGAATGGGGTGTAGACCGGCCGTACCCGGCTCATTTCTTTTGGATCGGTTCTGAGATGACATATGCTACGCTCATGACGGACTGATGCCGTCAGGGGAGCGGTTAGGCAACTTCCTCCACCATAGGTCATTTTCGGCATAACTGCCTGCGAACCACGAAAACTGTCCGGATTGACCTGCTTCAGCACAGGTATTGCACCCGACCCGCCATGGTATGACCTGAAGGTTGCCCCGACAGGCCTGTGCGTGACAGATGAAGTCCTGACCAATGGGGTGACCTGATGCCTTACTCATCAATCCACGATCTGCCAGACCGGGTCCGTCTGCACCTGCCCACCCATGCCCAGGAAATTTTCCGGGCCGCATTCAACAATGCCTGGACCGAATATGGCGCGAAAGGTGAAGACCCCGAGGAAGCAGCCAATCGCGTGGCGTGGGCGGCAGTTAAGCGTAAATACGTCAAGGACGGTAACGTCTGGGTCGCACGGAACGATGCCTGACGGGTATCATCCGTTGTAATGCCCGCCGGACCTGTAGTGTTTCAGACGCATCTGCCTGTCCTCTGAAGGACCATATCACTCTTAAACAGATCAACCACGCTGCCGGGTGCATCCGGTCCAAAAAACAGGTCCAGATTCTGTGCGGACCGGCGCGCCACTGCGTGGCTTTGTGGAAAAAGTGCCGCCTCATAGGCCGCCACGGCCGCGTTCATGTCATCGGGGCGGGCGATGAGCGATTGGCCGAGTTCCGCGCCGTCATACAGGGCAAGATTGGCCCCTTCACCCGCGAACGGGGACATGAGATGTGCGGCATCGCCAATCAGGGTCACGCCCGGTCGATGCTGCCACCGCAGTCCGGGCGGCAGGGCATGGATCAGGCGGATCGCTGGATCGGCAATACTGCCGGTAATGACGCGTGTCAGATGCGGTGCCCAGCCCGCGAACTGCCGTGCGATTACGTCCAATCCCGCGTGGCTATTGCTGAAATCAATGGACCTGAGCCATGTTTCCGGCCGGTTTAGCGCCACATATCCCGTCACACTTCCATCGGCATTGCGATGCACGATGATGCCCTTGCCCGGTGCCACTGCCATCAGGGTGCCCGTGCCGATTATCGTACTATGCACGTCGGCCACAGGACATGCGATCTCGATAAAGCAGGTGCCTGAATAGACGGGCCGGGCAGGGGTGAGAAGCGGGCGGACTTTCGACCAGGCACCATCTGCACCGACCAGCAGATCCGCTGTGGTTCTGGCGCCATTGGTAAAAACGATCTTATGCTGGCCGCTGGTAACCGGCAATACAGACGTGACTTTATGACCCCACCGGATCGTGGCAGGGGGCAGGGAAGCGATCAGCATGCGGCGCAGTTCGCCCCGGTCAACTTCAGGGCGCGGGGACAGGGTCTGTCCCGCCCGGTCGAACAGGATGGCCCCCTTACTGTCCACAATCCGCTTCGCATCCTCGCCGGGACGGACAAGGCGGCGGAAAGCATCATGTAGCCCCGCCGCCTTCAGCGCACGCTGGCCGTTATGTTCATGGATATCAAGCAGGCTGCCCTGTTTTCTGGCGGCAGGTGATGTCTCGGCCTCGTAGACCGTGGCCTCGATCCCGTGCAGGTGCAGGATACGGGCAAGGGTCAGGCCGCCAGGGCCAGCCCCGATGATCGCAATGGTCCGTCGCATGATCGCGCTCCCTGTAACGCATCGGCATCTGCCAATGCGGGCTGTGTTTTTCGGAGACGCTGGCCGATCATGCCGGGGCATGAAGGACGTACGGGCGACAGCCTTGGAGCCTGACAGTGGGCCATGGGCAGTCGTTTTTCGCGGGGTCTGAGCGTTACAACAGACGGGACGTTCCCGCAAGGAATGGCGGCAGGGCTATATCCGTCATGCAGGGCGACGGTCATTCCGCCCGCCAGATTACGATGCCGATACCCGCGATCCGGCGATGAGAATATCGACCAGACGCTTCGCACTGGTCTCCCAGCCGGGACCAGCCGCATAGTTCGATACACCCGCCAGGGCGCGCAGCAGGTCAACCGGCTCAATATCCGCGCTGATGTCACCACTGGCCACGGCGGCTGCCACAAGCCCGTCAATCGCACCCTGCAGGACCGTGCCGGACTGGGCATAAAGTGCGCCCGTGCCGCCTGCCAGCCCGTTGAGGGCAGGGGCGATCACCAGCTTGGCGGCAATATAGTCAACAAACAGCCGCATCCACGCCCGCAGCGCCTCGACGGGCGGATGCTGGGCGGCGAGGACCGGTGCCGCATCGGCAAGGCGGTCCAGTTCAGCGCGATAGACCGCCTCAATCAGTGCATCACGATTGGGAAAGTGGCGGTAAAGCGTGCCGATCCCCACGCCTGCACGTCGGGCGATCTCATCCAGCGGGATATCGACTTCCCCCGCCGTGAACGCGGCCTTGGCCACGTTCAGCAGGTTTGTCCTGTTGCGCTGTCCATCGCTGCGCGGTCGGCGGCGCGGCTTTTTTTCGTCGGTCACCGGTTTCTCTCTTGTTAAACGGAGCAATACTCCGCATATATCAAGCGGAGCTACACTCCACATAACATCCCGCAGGCCATTTCGGCAAAAAACGGATGCATCCTTTCAGGGAGTTTTCCCCATGACACAGACTTTTGGCGCAAGCTCGACAACGGACGATGTCCTCTCCGGCGTATCGCTGCAGGGCAAACGCGTGCTTGTAACCGGCGTTTCTGCCGGTCTGGGCGTTGAAACCGTACGCGCCCTTGCTGCCCATGTGGTGGGTGCCGCGCGCAATCTGGCAAAAGCAGAACAGGCCACCACGCAGGTCCGTGCGGATGCGGCGCGTGGGGGCGGGAGCTTCGAACTGGTCGCCCTTGACCTTGCGGATCTGGGCAGTGTCCGCGCCTGCGCCGATCAACTGAACGCAACCGGCCTTCCTTTCGATCTGGTGATCGCCAATGCGGGCGTGATGGCGACGCCATTCGGCCATACGAAGGACGGGTTCGAGACGCAGTTCGGCACCAACCATCTGGGGCACTTCGTCCTCGTCAACCGCATTGCGGGGCTGATGCGCGCCGGTGCGCGGCTGGTCAACGTGTCCTCGGCCGGACATCGCTTTGCGGATGTGGACCTGAAGGACCCGAATTTCGAGCATACGCCGTACGATCCGTTCATCGCCTACGGGCGCTCCAAGACAGCCAACATCCTGTTTGCCATAGCCTTTGACACACGGCACCGCGCGCGCGGCGTGCGTGCTACAGCGGTTCATCCGGGTGGAATCCTGACCGAACTGACGCGTTACATGCCAGCAGGTGGCATTGAGGCGATGGTGGCGCGGATCAATGAACAGGCTGCGGCTGAGGGAAAACCACCATTCCAGTTCAAGACCATTCCGCAGGGGGCGGCCACGGCAGTCTGGGCGGGCATAGTGGGGGCGGCTGATGCGGTTGGTGGCCATTACTGCGAAGACTGCCACGTCAGCCCGGTCGTGCCCGATGACCAGCCGATCAGCCTGGTCAGTGAAGGGGTGCGGGCTTACGCGGTCGATCCCGCACATGCCGAGGCGCTGTGGGCCAAAAGCGAGGAAATGGTCGGGGAAAAATTCTCCTGAGTCACCCCTGTTCCTGTTTGTGGCATAATGGACGCTCCTGACGCCCGGACAGACAGTTTACCGATATGAATGGCCCGGACGCAGGGGGATGGAAGATGTCTCCCTGCGCTTCCGTGCGAGGATATTGAATGCGCCTTGTTGTTTTCGGCCTGCCCCTTCTGGTCGTGATCCTGAACTGGCTCTGGCCGTTACCGCTTCCGCTGGGGATGAAGGGAATTGCTGCGGCACTGGTGGTCGTGGCCGCACTTTACCACTACTGGTCCCGGCTTTCCTCGGGTTCCATCTTTGCCCCGGAATTTCCCCGGCCTGTCATTATCCTGTTCAACTGGGCATTCGGGGCGATCGCGTTTCTCATGCTGTTCCAGATCGCGCTTGATATCGGTGCACTGCTGGTTGCGCTGATAACGTGGCAGCCGGTGCGTATCCCGGTGGCTGCGCGGGCGGGTGTGGGTGGTCTTGCCGGGATGCTTTCTGCAATTGGCGTCGCCAATGCGCTGCGGGTACCGCCGATCAGGGATGTGAGTGTGACCATTCCCGGCCTGTCGCCAGCATTTGACGGCTATCGGCTGGTCCAGTTGACCGACATGCATATCAGCCGGCTGTTTCCCGCCCGATGGGTAAGGGCAGTCGTGGAGCGCACTAATGCGGCCGGGGCCGACATGATCGTCGTGACGGGCGATTTCATTGACGGGTCGGTGGCCATGCGTCGTGCTGACGTCGTCCCGCTTGCGGGGCTGCATGCGCTGGATGGTGTTCTGGCAGTCCCGGGCAACCATGAATATTTCTTCGATTACACCGACTGGATGCAGCACCTGTCGGCACTGGGCTTTCGCATGCTACTGAACCGCCATGCGGTCATTACAAGGGGAGGCGCCAGGCTGGTCATTGCAGGTGTTACCGACCAGTCAGCACCCGCGCATGGGCAGACTGGCCCCGATCTGGCTGCGGCCCTTGCGGGTATTCCTGCCGGTGCCCCGGTCGTGCTGCTTGATCACCAGCCCGGGGACGCGCGTGAAGCTGCCGCACAGGGTGTTGCCCTGCAACTGTCGGGGCATACACATGGCGGGATGATTGTTGGCCTCGACCGTCTTGTCGCGCGCGGCAACAGCGGGTTTGTTTCCGGGCGCTATGATGTGGGGGGTATGGTGCTTTACGTCAGCAATGGCACCGGGCTGTGGCCGGGCTTTGCGCTCCGGCTGGGCAGGCCATCCGAGATCACCCGTTTCACTCTGCATGCGGGATAGGGGGAATTTTATCCTGATATGGAAAATTTCAGTATTCCAATGCGCTTTCCTGTGTCGTTTGGATCCTGTCCGTCCGGTCCTTCAGGGGACCTCTTTTTACGCAGTGAACACGTATGCGCGTCGTATGACCGGCTGACCGATCTCATTTCAGGACGGCCTGCGCGCTGTCTTCAAAACCGGTTTACGAGCCTGAGTGACAGTGTCGGCATTCCACCGCTTCCCGATTGCCCCATTGCCTATGATGCGGGGAAAGCACTCAACAAGGCTGCCAGAAACTGTGGTGAAAGTGGTTTTGGTGCTTATTGGGCCGGACAGGGCGCCCCACTGGCCCGGGCTATGCCAGTGGGTCAGCTCATGGACAAACTGAAGGAAGAACTGCACAGGGCACATTATTCAAAGACATAATCGCCAACCTGCCCGGCGTTGCCAACTTCATTCAAAACTGGATAGTACGGTTCGATACCTTGTGGTGGATGTCGAGGACGCTGTGGCACTGTCAGATGCCACTGATCTCTGAAATCGAATATGCCTCAGGAATTCTCTACCTCCTCCTTCTGTGTACATGATATGATGACACACAAGGAGGAGACCATGAGCGAGCATCTTTCAGATAACGCCGCATCCCCACAGAAAATCGGTGTTCGGGAATTCCGGGGGAACCTGACAGCGTATCTGCGTCAGGTCAGACAGGGCAGTACGATCCTCGTGACGTCTCATGACGAGGTTGTGGCTGAACTGCGGCCACCAGCTCCTTCCTATCGCCCCCGCCGTCAGCCAGGAGCTCTTCGCGGGCGGATCAGAATGCGCGAAGATTTTGATGCGACACCGCCGGACATTCTTGAAAGCATGGAACGTGACCTGTGAAGGTTCTGCTCGATACGCATGCATTGCTCTGGTGGCTTTCGGACTCCGACCGGCTGGGTGAGAATGCACGGGAGATCATTGCAGATCCGGTCCACGATATTCTGGTGAGTATCGTATCATTATGGGAGATTGCGATCAAAATCTGTATCGGAAAACTGGATGCGGATATGAACGATATTCTGGCAGCCATTCCTGCGGAAGGTTTCTCTCTGCTGCAAATACAACCCGAACACCTGCAGATCCTGATGTCTTTGCCTCTGCATCATCGTGATCCGTTTGACCATCTCCTGATGGCGCAGGCACAAGCTGAACACGCCACATTCCTTTCGGAAGACGGACAAATGGATCACTACCCCGTCAAGCGAATACGCTGTTCGTGAAGCAGAAATTGCCGTCAGACTACGCCTTCATGTCGGTCATATAAGGGTGCAAAACTTTATCCCGTAAGCGGGGACGTCTTATGTCCGTTATGAAAAGAATAAGTTCGAATTTATTTTTTGAGCCATGAAGGCCATTGTGGGCTGAGACCCAGTACCCGAAGGGCTTTCCGATTACATGCGCCTGTCAGGCTGTTCTGGAAATAGACACTTTCCTTACCTAAGAGTTGAAGAGCCTTCTGCTCATCGAGGTAGGGAGGAGCATCAGCTCCGATCCAGTTTGCATATGCCGGTAGCCAGTCAGACATTGTCGTCGGTTGGTTATCTACGATATTGTAGATGCCGCTTGGCGCTGTAAGGGCCGCCACCGTTGCCTGTGCAGCATCCTCTACATGGATGAAGGAAAATATGCTGCTCCCCTTGCCGATCAGAGAAACTTCCCCCTTGAGAAGATGGCGACTGAATGCACCGTCGGACCAGTACCATGTCCCGGGACCGTAGAAGAACCCATAGCGCAGCCCGATACCTTCCATTTCCTGTGCGCTTGAAACCCTCTGTTCCAACGCGGCATACATACGGGCACTGTCACCGATCGTCCCTGGAGCATTGATCCTCAAGGGTGACGCTTCCGTTGCAAGCCCTTTTCCACCATCCAGATAAAACCCGGATAACTGCTGGACATAACGTTTTACTTGGAAAGTCTTGGCTGCCTCGAAAAGATTACCACCGCCATCCAGCCGCAGTCGGCGATCAGCAGGCAGGCGCTGTGGCAGGTCGAAAGGACTGGACGGCAGGGAAGTCAGCTGATCGATCACCACGTCCGGGCGGATCTGCTCAATGAGTTCGAAAATATTGGTCCGATTAAGTGCATCACCATTCACAGGATGAACACCGAGCCTTTCGATCGTTTTCAGACTCTCGGGACGATGGGCTAGCCCCCAGACCTCATGCCCAGAATCCCGCAGAATCCTGATCAGCGGACGGCCCAATGCACCGCTGGCTCCAGCCACTAGAACCTTCATGATAATTCGATATCCTTTTGATCACTTCGCGGGAAAGACAAATGGAGCCGCTTTATCTTTGACGAAAAACGCAAGGAAACGCGCTGGCGCTGTCTGACTGGCATTACGCCCAACGAGATGGACCTCGTCTGGTCCCTCAAAGAAGCTCTGTCCTTCTTTCAGCGTTACGGGCGCGTCACCTTTGACCTGCATGGTGATGCTTCCCTTCAGGACATAGACAAAAACGGAAGCATTATGTCTGTGGATTGGATCCGAGCCTCCGGGGGCGTAATCGACCGTCAGCATGGCCCCCTCTTTGCCGGGAATATCCGAAAGATCATGGGCTAGCAGAGGCGTGACTTTGGTCTCAGCATGAAGAGACTGGGGCCAGAACCCTGCAGCCACAGCAGCAAGAGCAATAAACTTGCGCATTTTCAATATTCCAATTGGTAAAAGCTTTGTAGTGGTCAGGATATGTTCAACCGTTTCCGTTGCCTGACTTTGCTGGTACGGCGGGTCTGGATACGCTCGTCGAACCACGACTGCGCCTCTCCGAGAAAGGGAGAAGGAGCCTTATCCCGCACGGAGCGTGCCAGATCGGCCAGGGAAATCTGCGCCAGTTCCCGACGCATGGCCTGCTCAGCTCGCAGCATGACACCATGAATTTCGCAAACACCCTGCGTTGCCCACTCGGGCGGCCGCTGATCGAAGAGAGCGCAGCGACCGCGAATTTCCTGGCAGTTGAAAAGGTCCTTTGGACCCTCAACTGCATCCACCACCGCCAGAACGCTGATCTCTTCAGCCGTTCTGCCCAGTTTGTACCCTCCTCTCAAGCCCTCCACCGCGGTTAGCAGGCCCGCCTTTTCAAGCTTGGGAAGCAGCTTGGCGATAAACGCCGCTGGAATGTCCTGCAGTTCTGCCAAATCGAGACTGCTGACAGGTTCGGGATTATCGACCAGCCAGAGCAGGCTGTGCAGGATATATTCGGTTCTTGCGCCATAAAGTGCCATACGAGGACCTTACAGGTCCGCGTTTTGAATCGCAAGACGCTGTACTGGTCATTCTGACCTTGCAGCCACCTCGAATGTAAATGCTGAAATGTCCCTTTCTGAAAGAAGCGGCGACTAAGCCGACGTTCCGCTTCCCCTGAAGGGTTTCGGGCGCCGCGAGGCGTACGAAAGTCTGGGAAGACCGAACCCGCGACACCGGGACTCAGTTATGGGGAATTTGCAACTGGCGCTACCCGGGGGAGAGCCTGAGCCAGAGCATACAGGTGCGTTTGTGGAACTGGAACGGGTTTTTGTGACCGGATCTGCATGACGCGATGACAGAACTGGCGGTGCAGACAGCGATTTTCCCGGTTTTTCCGGTGATGCGTACAGGAGCCCCGGTTTGCCGGCGCGGAGCCACTCCGACATCGGGATCGGTCATGCTGTCGTATCTGCGGGCTGTCATGGTGATCCCTTGGTTGGATCACTCGCCTGTGGCGGCCCTCGGGGCTGGCACCATCGGGGAAGGATCTGGATGACGACCATCGGACCACCACAGCATGGGCACGGCGGTGGCGTGACCGGTTCGGCTTCCGGGACTTCTGGCGCTGGTGTGGATATGACATTCAGCAGTTCCCGCACCCGGGCGAGGCTGGCCTTGCGGCTGGAACTGGCCAGCAGGCCATAATGGCGGATGCGATGAAATCCCCGTGGCAGGACATGCAGCATGAAGCGACGGATGAACTCATCCGTGGCGAGTGTCATGACCTGCTGCTGGTGGGCCGTGTCCCGCCGGTAGTCCTTGTAGCGGAACGTCACGCCGTTTTCGTTGAACGCCAGGAGGCGACGGTTCGAGATGGCGACGCGGTGGGTATAGCGCGACAGGTAGGCCAGCACCGCTTTGGGGCCGGCAAAAGGCGGCTTGGCGTAAACGACCCAGCGCCTGCCGCGCACGGGGGCCAGATACCGCAGAAAGGTACGACGGTCTGCGAGAGGGGCAAGCTGCCCCCGGAAGACCAGCCGGTCGGCATCGAAAAGTGCGAGCAGCCGGGTGAGGAACAGACGGCGAAACAGCTTGCCCAGCACGCGAACGGGCAGCAGGAAGGCAGGGCGTGACGAGATCCAGCGCCGGCCATCGGGCGAGAGACCGCCACCCGGCACGATCATGTGCACGTGGGGATGGTGGGTCAGCGCCGAACCCCAGCTGTGCAGCACGGCGGTGATGCCGATGCGGGCACCCAGATGCCGGGGATCGGCGGCGATCGTCATCATCGTCTCCGAGGCGGCCTGGAACAGCAGGGCGTAGAGAACGGCCTTGTTCTGGAGCGCGATGTCGGCGATCCGCGCCGGCAGGGTGAAGACGACATGGAAATACCCGACCGGCAGCAGATCGGCCTCCCGATCGGCCAGCCATGTCCGCGCGGCGTTCCCCTGGCAGCGCGGACAATGACGGTTGCGGCAGCTGTTATAGGCGATCCGCCAGTGTCCGCAGTCCCCGCAGGCCGCGACATGACCACCAAGGGCTGCCGTGCGACAGTGTTCGATCGCCGCCATGACCTTGAGCTGCTGCAGGGGGAGACGGCCGATATGGGCTGCCCGCCAGGCAGGACCGGCAGCCCGGAAGATGTCCCCCAGTGCGAGGGAGGCGGACATGACCGCCCCCGCCCGGGGATCAGCCGTCGGGCCTCGCCTGCGTTGTCGCCAGCATGCCCAGTCTGTCGAGCGGACTGATGACGGCCCGCACGGTCCGTGTCGCAACTTTTGTATAAAGGGCCGTGGTCTCCAGACGGGAATGACCCAGCAGAACCTGGATCACGCGGACATCGACACCATCCTCAAGCAGGTGCGTGGCAAAGCTGTGCCGCAGGGTATGAGGCCCCACACGTCTGGTGATCGAAGCAGCCCGCGCGGCATCGACAACCACACGATGGAGCTGCCGTGTGCTGATGGGCCTCATGGTGTCCTGCCCGGGAAAAAGCCAGCCACCGGAATGCATCACGCCCTGCTGGCGTCCGGCCTTCCACCACTCCCGCAGCAGGGGCAGAAGGTCTGCCGGAAGCATGGCGTTGCGATATCGTCCCCCTTTGCCCCGTTCGACCCTGAGCAGCATGCGCTCGCTGTCGATATCGCTGATCTTGAGAGCGGCGACCTCGGCCACCCGCAGGCCTGCCCCGTAGGCGACCGACAGGGCGGCCTGATGTTTGAGGCATACGGTCGCGTTGAGCAGACGGGCAACCTCATCGCGGCTCAGCACGACGGGCAGGTTGCGGGGCTGCGCCACCCGGACCAGCTTGCGTGCAAGGTCGGGGCGGTCGAGCGTCTGGGTGAAGAAAAACCGCAGCGCCGACACGATGGCATTCATGGTCGGTGTCGGCATGCCAGCCGCGTTCTGCGCAATCTGGAACTGGCGCACATCCTCGACTGTTGCCGTGTGAGGTGAGCGGCCCAGAAACGTGGCGAAACGGCCGACATCGCGAAGGTAATTGCGCTGCGTCTCCCGGGAGAACCGCCGCACCGCCATGTCATCAAGCAGGCGCTGGCGAAGGGGACTGATTGCAGCAATGCACAGGGACTCTGTCATCATCCGGCTCCTTCTGGTGGGAAGAAGCCAGAGTGCTTGGCCCGATCAGGACAGTTCCAAATAAAACAGATCGCTCACGCCGTGGTGACAGACCTGCACACCGCACCAATCCCGCGCAGCGGGTTCGTTCTGTCCGCTCAAGGAATGTGAAGCGGACAGGCCGCAGACGCTTTCATGTGGGTCATAAGAAAAGCCGTCGAGGCCTTCCGAAAGCGGTCATACCTTCGCGCAAAAATATGGGCATACAAATGTACATAAACATGTGCTATATCTTGATCACCAGTCTATAGGAGCAAAGCTATGGTTCGCGTGCATTCTGGCACTCCATCACGTCGCCCCACAAATGTGACGCTACCCGCTCAGCTGCTCGAAGAAGCCAAGTCGTTAGATCTCAACATATCGCAGGCCTGCGAGCAGGGGATTAGGTCAGCGATCGCGTCGATCCGTGCTCAGCAATGGCTGGCAGACAATCGCGCTTCCCTCGAAGCTTCACGGCAATATGTTGAAGAGAACGGGCTTCCCCTGGCGGACTATCGGAACTTCTAAGTGGCCCGTTTTGATGTGTATCGTCTGGCCGGACGGGGAGAAGCACGTTTCGTTCTGGATGTGCAGGCAGATCTTCTGGATGCTCTGGGTACCCGTGTCGTTGTTCCGCTGCTGCCGCAGGGAACCGCACCAAAGCCTGCAAAGAGGCTGAACCCGGTGTTTATGGTTGACGGTTGTCCCTTTGTCATGATGACGCAGTTTATGGCCGCAGTTCCTGACCGTGATCTGAAGAAGATCATTGCTTCATTGTCGCTTTGCCAGGACGAAATTACTCAGGCGCTCGATCTGCTTCTCACAGGTTTCTGAAACGCGACGGTGGTCGGCTTATGCCTTCATTTCGGACATTGAGGTCATTCCAGATAAACCAGAAAGCAGATATTCGTGATGGTGACTTCTCTTGAAAAAATGGATTCAATTCTGAAGGGAGCCCAAAGAGATGTAAAGATTGGGAGATCAATAGAACGTCAACTAATGACTGCCTTGAAATGAAGGATACTATGATAGGTGCTTTCAGTGATGCGGTCCTGACCATTTTCGATCGCGATGAAGTCTCCGTTCTCCTCACCCAGGCTTTTTTTGACAATCCGGCCCATGTTTTCCTCTATCCCGATGCCGTAACCCGGCGCGCGCGCCTGATGTGGCTGATGAAGGCGAACCTTGGCGTCCAGTTCGCGCTGGGACGGAGTTTTGCGGCGCGTGACCATAGGGAAAGGGTTGCCGCCATGGGGTTCTGGCACCCACCCGGCTCTCCTGAAGCATCTCCTGCTCTGTTGGCACGTCATGGCCTTCTGGCATTGCCCTTCCGCCATGGGCTGGAGACCTTTCGATGCACGTTGAAAGTCATCAACATGATCGAGGCCCGGCGGAAAGCATGCCTGAATGGGCACCCAAGTTGGTATCTCAATAATATGGTTGTTCGTTCCGATTGCCAGGGGCGCGGGTTGGGTTCCAGCATATTGCGGCGCGAACTGTCATACGTAGTTGATACATCCCCATTCCCGGCATCACTTGTTACCCAGAAACCACAAAACGTGACCTTCTATGAGAAGCTGGGATTTCAGGTGACGAACGACGAACCCATTGCCATCAATGGCCGTAGCTTCCCGAACTGGATCATGGTCAGACAGAAACCGCGCTGACTTCCGATCATCGGAGACCTCCATCGATAATAACTCCAGCGTACGTTTGCTCTTGAACGACCATTCAATGCCTCTCCCCCGTCTAAACAGCCTACCTGCTCAACGAATGGCGGCCTGCAGGCTGTAGTCGCCCTTATTTCAAGCACCCAGAAGGCTGCTTGACCATTCGGTAAGCGGACCTATGATCACAAGGGATCAGTTATAGTTGCCGTGAAGCTTCATGTCTGGACTATGACTTGTGATACTGGAAGCCCACTGTATTCTCACGAACCCACGAGAGAAATCCAAGTGTGGAGCATATAGATGAATAAGCGGTCGTGTCTTGTGGCGCTCTCCATTGCCATGATCGCTTCAAATATTTTGCCTGCAAAAGCTGACAGTTTTGCTGAACAAACGCGGGATGCGTTCCAACCCGCGATGAAGGAATACGATATACCCGGCCTTGTTGTCGGCATTACCCGCAACGGCAAACATGAATTTTATGCCGCTGGAGTAGCATCACGAGCCGATAACCGCCCTGCCACGCCTGATACTCTGTTTGAACTCGGCTCAATAAGCAAAATTTTCAATGTAACGCTTGCAGCATTGGCCGAGGAACGCGGTGAACTCAGCCTCAATGACACAGTGGCACATCATGTCTGTGCAGACGCCTGCTCGATAGGCAATCGGCTGACCCTCATGGATCTGGCAACGCACCATTCGGGAGGACTGCCTTTACAGGTGCCAGACAACATAACCGACGTCGATGGGCTGGTGACCTGGCTAAAGAACTGGCACCCGCCGGAACCGGGAGCAAGAAGCTATTCCAATATCAGCATCGGAATGCTCGGCTATATCACCGGCAAGGCCATGAACTCGAACTATAAGCAGGTCGTGCAAGACCTGCTTTTTCCGATGTTCGGGCTGCAGCATACCTGGATTGACGTACCAGAGAGCGAAATGGGCCAGTACGCCTGGGGATATGACCGAAAGACCAACGCACCAATTCGAATGACCCCTGGCGTTTTGGCCAATGAAGCCTACGGCGTAAAATCGAGCGCCCGGGACATGCTGAAGGTCCTGGATGTGGAGATGGGGCAGGGGACAGCTTCGGAAGAATTGCGTAAGGCAGTCAGGAGAACCCATGAAGGACAGTACAAAACAGCGTTCTTCACGCAGGATATGATCTGGGAGCAATACGCCTGGCCCACTGAGCTGCAGAAGATGACACTGGGAAATGGCTATGACTTTATTATGAAGCCACAACCAGAACAGAAGTTGAGCGCGCCGCTCTCCCCCCAGAAAAATGTTTTCCTGAACAAGACTGGATCAACGAACGGCTTTGGTGGCTATATTGCGATCCTGCCCGGTGAAAATATCGGCATAGTTGTCCTGGCGAACAAAAACTATCCGAATGAATCCCGGGTGAAGGCGGTCTACTCGCTCATCGAGTCACTGAATTCCAAGCCTTAGTCGCCATCGGCGAAAACGTCTGAGTTTGAAGACAGGTGTCCGAAACCGGACATTCCAATGCTCCCCAAGGCAGACTTTCCATTCCAGCTGTTCATGCATGAAAAATTATCGTCGAACAAAAAGGGCATGATCTCCGAAGCGAATATGTCTGCCGGCGTCTCGTGTCTGCTCTGTGCGTCTTCACGCGTGCCTTTGCTGTTCATACACGCGCAGATTCAGATCCGTGAGATCCAGGATAGGTGTAGGGATCTGATGGACGCGTGCTCGCCTGACCAGATCACCAATAATCTGCTGCGCCTCCACAGGCGCATCCTGCAGCAGATCCCGGAACATGGAGGACGTCAGGGTGGAGTCCGTTTTCGTCAGAAGACTGACAGTGCCCTTCAGGGTGGCATCCCGCAGGGGATAGCCGGCAGCGGCGGCCGTTGACGCACATTGAATAGTCCCTAGATTTCTGGGCGCCCGAGCTTCTAGCACTACAGTTGCATTTTGTGTTGAGTTCTGAATCTATGGGTAACCATGATTCAGGATATGATGAGTGGCGGTACGTCTGTTGAAGAGACGCTGGAATTATGGGCGCGCTCGCTTCGGTCCGCCAAGGATCGGATGGCGCCGCTGTTCACGCAAAAACGTGTCGTAGATTCGGCCTGTGCTTTTCTTGATGTTTTGATTGGCAATGAACCACGCAAGACGGGATGGATGCGAGCGGAAGCCGCAGGAGATCCTGGTCCATGGCGGCAGCAGGCGCTTCTGGGACGCGGGCACTGGGATGCCGATGCCCTTCGTGACGTCGTCAGGGATTATGTGATTGAGCATCTGGGCACTGAAGAGGGCGTGCTGGTCATTGATGAGACCGGTTTTCTGAAGAAGGGTCAGGCGTCCTGCGGTGTGGGGCGGCAGTATACGGGATCTGCCGGCAAGATCACGAACTGCCAGATTGGTGTGTTTGGCGCTTATGTTTCGGAACGGGGGCATGCCTTTATTGACCGCGCCCTGTATCTCCCGAAAGACTGGACATCAAAGCCTGAGCGTCTGAAGCGGGCCCACGTTCCCGATGACGTGGTGTTTGCAACCAAACCGGCGTTAGCCTCGATGATGATTGAGCGAAGTATTGAGGCCGGTGTGCCGTTCCGCTGGGTTGCAGCAGACAGCGTGTATGGCGTGGGCGACGTAGAACGCACGCTTCGCCGGGCAGGAATTGGATATGTGCTTGGGGTCAAGGGCAATCACTGGTTCGGATCATGGGCAACGGAACCGCTGATTGCCGGAGAGGCGAAAGATATTGCAGCAGGACTGCCAGACCAGGCCTGGCGTCGTCTGTCAGCGGGGCACGGCACAAAAGGTGAGCGACTTTATGACTGGGCGTATCTTCCGCTTGCTGATCTGGATGCTGAAGAATTTGACTGCCCTATAGCCGGACCATGGACACGTGGCCTGTTGATCCGCCGAAACATCGCTGACGGGGACCTTGCCTATTTTACGACCTGGAGCCCGAAAGGGACAACCACGCAGGAACTGGTGAACGTTGAAGGGACGCGCTGGAGGATCGAAGAAGGGTTCGAGACGGCCAAAAACGAATTTGGTCTTGATCATAACGAGACCCGCTCCTGGCATGGTTGGCATCGGCATGTCTCTCTGGTCATGCTGGCCTATGCCGTCATGGCCAGTGTCCGTTACCAGGCAAACTCACTGAAACCGAAAAAAACACAACTCAGAACACGACAGTCCTTGTCCGCTGGTCCATTCAGGAGATCAGGCGCCTCGTCGTAAAACTTGCACAACGCAGACTACCCGTCTCTCACATCCTCAGATGGTCCGTCTTTCGACGAACGCATCAGGCCAGTGCTATCCGCGCTCACTCACGACACAAAATGCAACTGTAGTGCTAGGCACAGGACTCATTCTTTGAGATAAAAGATGAAGCTTGCTGCGATGTGGATTGCAGACATGAATGTATGAGCGCAGCGGTCGTATCTGGTCGCTACACGTTGCCAGTCTTTCAGCTTTGCGAACATGTTTTCGATAAGGTGGCGCTTTTTATACAGGTGCCAGTTGTAAGATGGCTTTGATTTCCGGTTCTTCCTCGGTGAAATGCAGGCGGTAATGTTCCGTTCGACAAGAGATCGTCTGATCCGGTTGCTGTCATAACCCCGATCCCCGATGACCTCTTCTGTTTCTTCCGGCAGGTGCGCCAGAAGAACATCTGCTCCTTTGAAGTCACTGACCTGTCCAGCAGTCAGATGAAGCCGGATCGGTCGGCCCTGACCATCGCACACGGCATGGAGTTTTGAGTTCAGGCCGCCTTTCGTGCGTCCGATATGGCGGAGAAAAACCCCTTTTTAAGCAGGGAGGCTGCTGTCCGGTGTGCTTTCAGATGTGTCGCATCGATCATCAGGCGCTTCGAACGGCCAGTCTGTTCTGTCAGGGCGACGAAGATCCGGTCAAAGACACCCAGGCGGCTCCACCGGATAAAGCGGTTGTATAAGGTCTTGTGCGGACCATACGCTTTTCGGGGCGTCTTTCCACTGAAGACCGTTGCGGATCACGTAAACAATCCCGCTCAGAACACGACGGTCATCCACGCGTGGCACTCCGTATGCCAGAGGGAAAAACGGACTGATCCGTTCCATCTGGCTCTCAGACAGCAAAAACACGTCACTCACAGCCTAATCTCCATCGGTAAGCCTGTGAATCACAATGCCCCACTCAGTTCAATAAATTAATAGGTCCTGAGCCTAGCGAGAAGAGCGTTTTCGCAACGATGTCGCGCGGTCGTGCTTCGGTCTGCAGTCCGGCCTCGATCAGGACGATCGCGATGACAAACAGCACACAGACCGTCACGATCGTGGCGATGAGCGTCGGCGCCATGCCGGTATTGCCGACAAGAGGCAGGACGAGCGGGAAGCCGACGAATCCCGTATTGGCGTAGCTCGCGTTCAGTCCGTCAATGGCGGCATCGGCAAGATGATGTCCTGTCGATATTCCTTCGCGTCCAGCCCGAGAACCGTGCAGAGCGCCGTGACAACCAGCATATGGTCCTCCCGTTGGTCCAGTCCCGAGACGGTTACGGAGCCAATCACGCCGGTTTTGTCCAGCACGATCGGGAAGGCGCCGCCATACGGGGCATAATCCCGGAGCGGCAGGCCATAGCGTTCCTCAAGCGTCGCGCCCTTCGCTTTCATTTCAAGCCCGATTGCGTAACTGCTCCGCCGATAACGATCGACCACGTTGCATTTGCGCCGGATCCAGTCGGTATTGTCCGGCGTCGATCCGGGTAGGGCGGCAAAGAACAGGGGACGGTTGAAGGTCCGGACATCTATGGCGATCGGCGCCCGGTTCGTTTGTCCCCATTCCCGCAGGAACTGGCCCAGTTGCCATGCATCGGCCTCGTCGAAGTTCGCAAAGGCAAGTTCGCGCTCCTGCTGCGCGATCATGCGCAGGTCATCTGCTATGGCCATGCGGCGATTTCCTCATTGGTGAGATCCAGCCCTACAGATGCTTTCTCACGGGCGGATCGGTTCGCAGCTTCGATCACGGCCATCACGGCCAGTGCCTGAATCGGCGGGACAGGGTTCGGACCAATACCTGTCAGTGCGTCCGCGATGCCGGCATAATAGCGTCGCTGGTCGCCCATGAGTGCCGGAATCTCCTGTTCCGATCCATTTCCACCGTAGCCAAGAAGCGGGTCGGGATCATGCCCCCAGCCAGCAGCGCCGGGTGTCATGCCTGCAAGGAGTTGGGCTTCCTGACCGTCCGGCCTGCGTTTGAGGATGCTGCCCTTCTCGCCGTGTACGACGAAACGCGGCACCCCGCCTGCAACCAGCATGCTGCCGTGCAGGATCACGCGATGCCGGTCATATTCCAGCACGACATGCGCCCAGTCGTCCGACAGGGCGCCTTCACGCTGCTTCATCAGGTCGCCATGCACGGCGCGGGGCAGGCCAAACAGGCACAGCGCCTGATCGACCAGATGCGGGCCAAGATCGAACCACAGGCCAGCCCCAGGCTCGCGGCCTTCGCGCCAGCGTTTGCGGACCACAGGCCGGAAGCGGTCGAAATGGGATTCAAAATGCGTCGCCCGGCCAATCAGTCCGCCTGCAAGCGCATTCTTTACGCTCAAAAAGTCACTGTCCCAGCGCCGGTTATGGAAGACGGACAGCAATCTGTCCTGCCGGGCCGCCAGCGCCACCAGTTCGCGCGCCTGCGCCAGGGTTAGCGTGAAGGGTTTGTCCACGACGACGTTCCTGCCAGCAAGCAGCGCCTGTCGTGCCAGCGGGGCATGGTACTCGTTCGGCGTTGCGATAACGACAAGATCGACATCCTCACTTGCAATGAGGGTTGCGGGATCAGCGTCAACCGCAACATCGGGCAGATCGGCATGCACCTTCTCGCTGTCGCTCGATGCGACACGGGTAATCCGCATGCGCGGTTCGGCCATCAGCAGGGGTTTGTGAAATGTCTTTCCCGCAAATCCGTAGCCAATCAGGCCGACGCGGATGACGGGAGGAAACTGGCTCATGATCCGATGCCCCTTCAGGATGCTATGATGAATTCCGGCCCCGTTTGCCCTATGTCGGCGCTGGCCGGAGAGCGGTCCGAATAGACACGGCAGAATTGCGCTAGGTCTGCGACGTGGTGCGGTTCGACATGGCCGAATTTGAGATGATCGGCGAGCAGCCAGACTTCGCTGGCAGCATCGATCATACTCCGTTTCATGTCGGCGTCGCGTTCCTCGCCTGCTGTCACCGCTCCGTGGGCGCTGACCGCGCAGGCCCCAAGAATGGCAATGTCGGCGCGATACAGGCCCAGAACGGCCCGGGCCGCCGCACCGGAAAACAGCTGTTGCCGGGAATCCCATTCCCCACCCGCCAGAATCAGCCGGAGTGCTGGCCGTCCCTCGATCCGGCTGGCGATATCGAGCGAATTGGTGATGACCGTTGCTGGCACTGTCAGTGCCTCGGCCATTGCAAGCGTTGTGCTACCGGCATCAAGGAACAGCGTGGCCCCGGCCGGAACGGCCGCCGCCGCTGCTTTGCCAATCCGTTTTTTCTGCACGGGCAGCAGGCCGGAGCGTGTCGTGCGCGCCATGCCGCCAAGATCAATCGACACGGCCCCACCGTGTGTCTTGTGAAGGCAGCCCTGCTTTTCCAGCTCGCACAGGTCGCGCCGGATGGTGTCATCCGACACGTCCAGAGCCGCCGCTGCCTCAGACACGAGCAGTTCGCCCGTGTCGGTCAGCATCGCGAGCAGGCGATGTTGGCGTGAAAGTTTGCTCATATGCGGTCTCTAACAAATACCGCATAAACACGCAATATAATGCATAAAACCGCAAGTCTTGGTTATAAACTGCACGGCTGCGTGCCCCGGACAATCCCGGATTTCCGGTTTTTTCAGGGAATCAGCAGGAGCTTGCCGGTCGTCTTGCGGCTTTCCATGTCGGCATGGGCGCGGGCAAGCGCCACCTGCAACGGGCTCCCCCCGATATTGGTTGCGATCTCGGACAGGACATTTGACTGGATCGGGCTGAACCCACCCAACGGAAAAAAATAGTACATCGGCAATGCCCTGTGTCGTCAACGCATCGATCAGTTTATCATCCTTTCTATGAACGAGGTTGGAATGGTTTCTGCATGCATACGACTGGTGCGATCGTCTGCGCTTCGGCTACTTGCGCAGCAGTCGCATTTTTGGGAACCGCATAGGGTGTAATCCCACGAGACGTCACCCTACCTGGCGACATGGCGGCAGATTGGCTATACGATGACGATCAGCACAGCTATCAGAACAACAGCGGATGCAAGCAGGCTTAGAAATTTCTGCACCGGATTTCAAGAAAGTCACTGTTGCGCCTGCGCCGCCGCTTAGCCTGTTCTTCCTGCTGCCTTTGCTACCGGGCCAAGCATCACAGATGGTGCGATCCGCAGCGGCAGCCTAAAAAACATCAGTCGGACAAACCACGCCAAAGATCAATGTTTCCCTCACGAGCATAACGATCAATCGTGTGCAGCTCTTCCGCATCAAAGGTAAGATTCTTCAGTGCATCAAGTGAGTCATCAAGCTGTTTGGTATTTCGCGCGCCGACCAGCGCGGACGTAACGCGGGGATCGCGCAGGACCCATGCAATCGCCATCTGCGCCAATGACTGGCCACGGCTCCGGGCAATATCGTTGAGGGCACGGATATGGTTGAGGTTTTCTTCGCTCAGCATATCGCGGCTAAACGAGCCGCCCGCCGCCGCACGGGACGCTTCCGGAACGCCGTTGAGGTATTTTCCGGTCAACAACCCTTGCGCCAACGGTGAAAAAGCGATGCAACCCGTGCCCAGTTCATCCAGCGTATCCAGAAGTTCCGTTTCGATCCACCGGTTCAGCATTGAATAGGATGGCTGATGGATCAGCAAAGGGACACCGGCCTCCTGAAGTATCCGGGCAGCTTCGCGGGTTCTTTTCGGTCCATAAGACGAGATACCGATATATAATGCCTTGCCCTGACGGTGCATATGAATCAACGCGCCCATCGTCTCTTCCAGTGGCACATCCGGAGTAGGGCGATGTGAATAGAAGATATCAACGTAATCCAGCTTCATACGCATGAGGCTCTGGTCCAGTGAGGCCAGAAGATATTTGCGTGATCCGCCATTGCCGTATGGTCCCGGCCACATATCCCATCCGGCCTTCGATGAGATGATCATTTCGTCACGGTGACTCTGAAAATCCAGTTCCACGATGCGGCCAAAATTTTCCTCAGCAGAACCAGGAGGGGGACCGTAATTGTTAGCCAGGTCAAAATGGGTCACCCCACGATCAAATGCCCGCCTGATCGTCGCCCGACCAGTCTCGAAGACATCCTCCCCCCCGAAATTGTGCCACAGCCCGAGCGAAATCGGTGGCAGATCCAAGCCTGAGCGACCACACCGCCGGAAGGTTGCCTGTTCATAACGCTGCGATGACGGTGTCCATGTCATGATTGAAAATTCCTTCTGTCTTACAGCCGATTATTGTCAGGTATCTGCATAGCCGTTCGCCAACACCCGACTGGTGCACACAAAAATTAGGCACTTTCCCTGATCGCCGAAAGGGCCTTACGATGACCCTGGTTCAACGCAACATTGAAACAGGATCATCTTTTGCGTCACGTCGATCGCTCCGATCTCGCTGATCTGAATGTATTTCTGGCTATTGCGCGTTGCGGCAGTTTCCGCCTGGCTGCCGTTGACCTGAACCTGACGACTTCCGCGGTAAGCCATGCGATGCGTCGCCTGGAGAGCCGGCTTGGTGTGAGGCTCCTGCATCGGACCAGTCGCTCGGTAGCGCTTACGGCAGCAGGTGATGATCTGTCGAAAGCCTTGCACGTTGGGTTCGAGGCTATTGCCAGCGGATTATCAGCGCTCGAAGGACAACGTACAGAGCCAACAGGGCGCCTTCGTCTTAATGTTTCGAAAGATGCGGGGCAGTTACTGCTAGCATCTGTGTGGGAGGATTTTTTTGCTCGTTTCCCGCTCATCCATCTCGACATCATGGTCGATGATCGCCTCACTGATATCGTGGAAAGCGGATATGACGCCGGCATCAGATTCCTGGACCGTGTACCGCAAGATATGATCGCCATACCTCTTACCAAACCGCTCCGCTGGGTCGTCGCTGGCGCTCCCGAGTATCTGAACCGTCACGGACACCCTCTGAAACCCTCGGATATATATCAGCATCAGTGCATTCAGATGCGGATTGGCGATAATTCTACCTACCCCTGGGAATTCGGTAACGGTGACGAGATGATCCGGATCGAGGGCCCTGGCCCGTTACGTCTCAACGATACACAGATGGCTTTGGAAGCTGCCCGACGCGGGCTAGGGCTGGTCTATTGCCTGGAGAGGCGCATCGAAGCAGAGATCGCAGCAGGCACGCTGGAAATTGTCCTCCCTGACTGGGCATCAATGGGCGCACCTTTCGCGATCTATTATTCAAGTCGGCGGCATCCTCCATCTGGCCTGAGAGAACTGACGCACACAATTCGCATTGCCGAAAAACTTTGAGGAAAAAAATCGTCATCTGGTTCACTGAGCGTCTGAGGCCGGCAGTGTGGTGGAGCAGGCATGATGCGAGGCGATCTGATTGCCGTTTCCGACCGTTATGCCAGCAAGGGAACGTAGTCCCTGCTGACTGGCTCTCCCTTGCGGGTCTCTGTCAGTTCTTGCCTCTGATGGGTGCGGAATCGCGTCGGAGAGGCACCCATTACCCGCTTGAAGGCGTTGCTGAAGGCCGCTTCAGATGCGTAGCCGACCGATTGTGCAATCATTGCGATCGTCGTTTCTCCGTCACGGAGCGCACGCTCCGCAAGGTGCATACGCCACTGTGTCACGTAGGCCAGGGGTATGACCCCCGCTATTTCTCGAAATCGGGTTGCAAAAGCCGTGCGGGACATTCCGGCCGCTTTCGCAAGATCCGGCAGGTGCCATTCCCGGGCAGGATCGTCATGAATAAGTGCCAGCGCCCGTGCGATACGCAAATCGCTTATTGCACGGAGCCATCCGGCACCGCTGTTTTCCGACCGCGAAAGATAGCCACGCAGGATCTGTAAAAACATAAGTTGGGCAAGGCCAGAACACGCAAAGCCCGATCCGGCCTCATGACCCCGGAATTTTTCTACGAGTTGGCCGATCAGCCATTGCAGTTTTTCTGCTTCCCGGCCGCCTGCCTGAAGACGGATCAATGAAGGCAGACTGTCCAGAAGAATGCGTCCACTGACGGCGTCAAGATCGACGTGCCCCCCCATGAGAAAGAAGTCGTCGTTTTCTCCGATCTGAACCACGGTCGGGGCGCCGATGGGGAAAACTTCCAGCGCATCCAATGGTTGTCGTGTCAGGTCGCCCTGATCGAGCAGATCATCGTGCAGCTTACGGTAGCCATAAACCCTGCCACTGTCGTTCCAGGCCTGACGGATCAACGTGGTCTGTCGGACGTCCTCGCGAGCCCGTCGGCTCAGCGGCTCCTTCCGCCAGGCATAATACCCACTGGGCTGTACAGTCAGGCAGCGGCACATTGCCCGAATTCCAAAATGATCGCGATGCTCGGCAATGAAGGCGTATCTCACTTCGCATCCCTGGCGAAATATGCGGTGACTTTTTTTAGGATATCGCGCTCGTGGGTCACCCGGGCCAGTTCGCGCTTCAGTTGCCGGATCTCGGCATCCTTGCCGGTATCGCCTGATGCCACCTTCGCGAATTGCCGCGTCCACGCATACAGCGAATGTGTGCTGACCCCAAGCCGCTGCGAAACTTCCGCTACCGGATATCCCCGCTCGGTAGTCTGCGCCACCGCATCACGCTTGAACTCATCACTGAAATTGGGCTTCCCCATCAACGCCTCCTGTCCTCATTTTTAGGAGCCTGAGCGTCCAGAAATCTAGGGGTTATTCATTACTTGCGTAAAGCCTCACAAGAGGCTGCACATTCGTTGAAAGCGTTGGCGCGCCCTGATCCTCAACTGGCTTTCTCCATCAGATCGCGCGCATGGTCAGCCAGGGTATGCAGGCTGCTCATGGAAGTATCTGCCAACATACTGACCCCCAGCCCATTTTGCGCCCACAGATAGCCTGGCAGATGCCGCATCGGGCGCATGGGGGCTGTAATGTCCACGCCGTACATGGGCCTTACGAAGAGGGAGATCCGGGCGCCGCTGTCATCCTTATAGAAAAAGACGCAGGCCGGGCCATGATCCGTCGGGACAAGCTGGCCTCCCGCAAGGTGATAGCCCGCTGCAGAAAGGTCCGGTGGCCGTACCGGGCGCCCGAGTGTTTTTTCGCCCCATGCCGCCAGTTGTGCAATATTGCCGTCGGTAATCATGCTTTCTTTGCCGGCATCACGCACAATAGTTGCTTCCTGTTCAACGGCAGCCAGTCCGACCGGCACGCGTCGATCACGCATAAACCACCCGCCGCCAAAGCCTACCGACACTGCAAGAACGATGGAGGCAGCCATTCGGGGTATGTTGGAACGCACGGCCTTGCGTTGCCGCAGGTGCGTGATGTTGAAGCGCGCCGGGACGGGCTGCCTGAGTTCCTGCTCCAGCCCGGCATGGAGTGCATCGCGCTCGTTTCTCCACGCCATGACACGTCGCAATGTATCGGGATGATTTTCGAGCCATGATTCGACTGTTCGCAGACGTTCGGGAGACAGGAACCCATCAACCCAGGCCTGCAGGTCATCTTCGGTCACGGGGCGATCAGGCTGTGTCATTTGACTCTCCGCAGCTTGGGGCGTTCCGCATGTTCAACAAGACTGTGCAGGGCAGCGCGTGCCCGGGAAAGGCGTGACATCACGGTCCCGACCGGCAGATCCAGGATTTCCGCAACCACGCCGTATTGCAGCCCTTCAACACAGACCAGCACCATGATCTGCCGATGATCATCAGACAGATGCCCGAACGCATGCACGACTTCCTGCCACTCCAGATGGGGGATCTGCCCGGCTTCCTGCGACATTTCGGGCGGCGTTGCTTCCGGCAGTGACACAAAGCGCCGCAAACGCCGCCAGTGACTTATATTAAGCCGATGCGCGATCGTGAACAGCCACGCGCGCAGGTCAGGCTGGCCACGAACCTGATGTAGTCGCGTAAGGGCACGTTCCAGACAGTCCTGTACAAGATCATCCGCCTGAGACGGGTCACGGGTCAGGACCCGTGCATACCGTCTCAATGCCGGAATGGCGGCCTGTAACCTGATATGCGCGTCATCACTCAACTCCGTCTTTGCCTTTCACAGGATCACTCTCACAGACAAAGACGTACCGGGAGGCAGTTTATTCCCCATAAAACGGGAGAATACCGAAAATATTTTCCGATAGCGCCTTTTGCCGGGAATAAATCCAGCCTGCCTGGCGTCTTGGCAGAAGATAACCGCATCGGACCTGAAAACATGGATCAAAAACCTGCTGGCCCTTCAATGCTGGCCCTGCGCTGGCTCGGGGTTGTTGCCGTACCAACGGCGCTTGCGCTGGCCTTCCTGTGGGCTGGCGGCGGCTTTTCTCCTGACCGTATAACGCAGAACCGATTGATGGCTGAACTGCATAACGCCGGAAGCTACGGACATGGCTTCCGAAGGGCGCATGCCAAGGGGGTCTGTGTCAGCGGATGGTTTGATGCAAGCGCTGACGCTACGCAGCTTTCACAGGCTGCGGTCTTTCATGAACGGCATGTTCCGGTCATCGGGCGGTTCGCTCTTGCTGTCGGGCAGCCTTATGCGCCCGATAGCGCCACGACCGTGCGCAGCATGGCGCTCCGGCTTATGCCGCCCGATGCACCAGAATGGCGGACGGGTATGAATGATCCGCCAGTTCTACCGCTGCGGGATGCGCGCGATGCCTCGGATTTTTTTGCCTCACAGCAGATCGATCCTGCAACCGGAAAGCCCGACCCCGCACGCACGAAAGCGTTTGGTGTGACCCATCCCTGGCTCAAGCCTGCAGCCGAGGAGAACGCCCGTCGTTTTATTTCATCCGGCTTTGCAGACGATACGTTTCACAGTCTTGACAGCTTTATACTGGTCGCCGCAGACGGACGGAAAACGGCTGTACGCTGGGCCATGATGCCGATGGAGCCTGCCATGCCGAGTAATGGAAAGGCGGGCGATCATGAATTTCTGTTCCGTAAGCTGATCAGTGACATTCACGACCATCCCCTGCAGTGGCATTTAGTGATGACCGTGGCGGGTGCGCATGATGTCATCAACGACCCCAGCCAGATCTGGGCACAGGATGACCAGACGATTGACGCCGGAACCCTGACCCTGAATGCCATTGAAAGCGAGGATGGCGGTCCCTGCACGGACATTACCTTTGACCCTCTCGTTTTACCGCCAGGCATCCAGCCGTCGGATGATCCGATCCTGCAGGTCCGCTCAGCGGCCTATATGCGGTCATTCTTACGCCGCTCCGGCGAAAAGCGTGGTCCGAGCGCGGTAACGCCCAACCTGATTCAGGCATCTTCTGAAGGCAAAAAACCATGAACCGGCTGGTCTCATTTTCGCTTCTGTCGCGCGTGCTGCACTGGCTCATGGCCGTGATGATTCTGGGTATGCTGTTTATTGGCGTGTTCATGGCGGCTTCAGTTGGCCCTGACTATCATCGGCTCGTGACAGTGCACCGCCCTCTGGGCATCGCGATCCTTGTGCTGGCCATTCTGCGCCTGGCAAATCGCCTCAGGTCATCCGTGCCACCGCTACCAGATGATCTGCCACCGCTTGTAAAGCGTGCGGCTACGGCTTCGCATATCCTGCTTTATGGGCTGATGATTGCGCTGCCGCTTGTGGGGTGGGGGATGCTTTCAGCAGGCGGGTTTCCCATTCCGCTATGGGGGCAGTCCGTTCTTCTCCCACCCATCCTGCCGCATAATCCTGGGCTCTGGTCCTGGCTTCGTTCTGCCCACACAATTCTGGCGTTTGCACTCTTTGGGCTGGTTCTGGTTCATGTCGGGGCGGCGTTGTTTCATGGAATCATCCGCCGTGATGGTGTGCTGCGGAGCATGACTTAGATGTTACGGCCGTATTTGACCGGGGGAACGGAAGGTTAGCTTTTGGAATAGAGGTGGCGGCAACAGATATACAAGACTATTATGGCTCTTGCTGAGGCTCGGGCTCGATCATATCGACATCTACCGGCCCGCAAGGCTGGACCCGGTAATGCCCGTTGAAGAAACGATTAGCGCTCTCGCCGAGATGATTCAGGCTGGTTATGTCCGGTATATCGGCCTTTCGGAAGTTGGCCCAGAAACTATAGGCGCGCGGCTTCCGTCCATCCCATCAGCGACCTTCAGATTGAGTATTCGCTGATTTCGCGTGGCATTGAGGACAAAATTCTTCCTGCTTGTCGTGAACTCGGCACTGGCATAACATCTTATGGTGTGCTCATGCGCTGTCTGATCAGCGGGTACTGGCAAGGGACAACTGGGCCAGGGGACTTTCGGGTTCGTAGTTCCCGCCTTCAGGAACGCAATGTCGAGCGTAATCTGGCCCTTGTAGAGATATTGCGGGACACTGCAGCCACCAAAGATGCGAGCGTAGCCCAACTGGCAATCGCATGGGGCGCCGCACAAGGTGATGATGTTGTACCACTTGTTAGGAGCCCTCTGGCTCGATCGGCTCTCCGACGCGCTAGGGGCGTTTGATCTTACGCTGGCGCCGACGATCTGGCTGCTATCGAGCAGGCTATTCCCAAAGGGCTACAGCTGGGGAACACTATGATCCGAAACAGATGACAGCGCTCGACAGCGAGAAATCTGGGCCCGTCGAAGGTGAGAAGTAAGATATGACCGGCGCAGCTATCTGACTTACCCTGCTATCGTCTTTACTACAAAAGCGGGTAAGGAATGAACACAATATTCATTCGAGGCGTTGACGTTCATGATAGCTACGGGTCTGGTAGTGCCATTGTCCCGGTCAAGTAGATTACTGATAGCAGGCATTGCTCGACTTAATCGTAATCACGCGCTCTACAAGATGCACACGGAACGAGGCGCGACAACACGCCGGTGCGCTGTCGGTCCGGATCTTGACGGCGTGGAACGTGCCAGAATACATCGGGACACTGATCCCATACTGTCTTTGAGATCTTCACGTAAAACGCGCCGTGAAAACAATACAGATCAAACTTCGATATTATTATTTGTGTTGCGGATCATCCTTCGGATCGACATAGACCATAACAAAAGGACCAACGCCAGAAACCTGCAAGACAGCCCCGCTGTCACCAGCCTTCAGGGCATGAGCCATATTCACCGGAAGATGCACGAAACCGCCAGCTTCCATATGAAGTCCCTCTGACGGATTCATTTTCGGGCCGGTATAATGATCGAGACTGCCAGATATAATCGTGAGCATTTCGTCAAGATTATGCGTGTGCGGTGCAATAACGCTATGGGCAGGCATCATGACCCGGATAGTGAAAGGTTCGTGTTTTGCCAGATTGCCGTAAAGATAGGCAATTTTCATTCCCTGCGGAAAGATAGCTGGTGCAGGCTGCCATTGAACATCTTCGGGGGTGGATATGACCTTTGCCCCGTCATGACTATGGCTCTGGGCAAAACTTACCGAGCCGGTCGAGATAAGTGAAATAGCTGTAGCGATAATGAGGGTGCGTCTGTTCATTGTTTTCCTCTTTCTTCAGAACTTATAATCAACATTTCAGTCGGTAAAGCATCCGGTCGCAGAAAAAATCGGTATGACGTGATGAACGTTGATTACTCTTCCATATGCTTCAAACGTAACGGTTTTCGTCAGACAGATACTTTTATGAAGCCGCATTCAAAAGCAATCCCTTGCGCCGCATCTCTCTGAAACGTGCATGAAAATACGGAAACATCCTTATTTATTCGAATGAGTTACAGGTATCCGACGAACGTCAACCTGACACTGGCGAAGTCGTTTCCTTCTCGCATTTCCCTCTCTGAAGAAACCGGAAAGCAGGCAGCGGGCCGCCTGCCGCCGCTGCCAGGACGGCCCCAAAGAAGACAAGCGTCAAACCGATCAGGAACAATCCCGTAAGGTGGTTTCCAAGAAAAAGAAAGGACGTCACGATGCCGATTAGCGGGACGCCCAATGTAAAATTGGACATCGCGAACACTGATATTCTTCGTCCATATTCAGCCGAAATGACAAAACATACCGATGTTGCCACCGGCCCGATAAAGAACAGCATTCCCAGTAGGTGCCAGTCTGTGGCACCCCATCGAGGCGCACCTTCCACGGCCCAGGCGAGAACCGTCAGAAAAATGGTCGCCAGAAGCATCTGCCACGGCGCGAGGGCCAACGGAGACGTGTGCCAGTGATGATGGCGGATATGGAAGATCGTAACGGCCCAGGCGATTGCCCCGATCAGCAGAAAGATGCTGCCCATGAGCGTTCCCGGTGCGTGCCAGTCCATTTCCAGAGGGGAGCAGATCAGCGCTGTCCCCGACAAGCCCACTAACAATGCCAGAAGCTGCATACGGGTCGGTGTCTGTCGAAGTGCGAGCCACGATACCAGAACGCCCCACAATGGTGTCGTGTAGGCCAGAAGGACCGCGTGACTGGTGTCGGTTCTGGTCATTGCAATCATACCCAGCCCTGTAAAGGTCATCATTTGCAACATGCCCATAGAGGCCACGATCGGCCAGTCGCCCATAGGTGGACGGGAAAGCTGGCCTTTCCACCAGACGAAGCCGAATAGACAGATGGCGGCGCTTCCGAAGCGAATTGCGGCTAGCCACAGGGGTGACACCGTTGCAAGCGCCAGTTTTGTCACGGGCCAGCTCGCGCCCCAGAGCAGAACCATAACGCCCAGCCAGACAAATGTTGCCACGCCGACAGCGGCAGGCTGATGAGTTCTTGATGGCTGGGCCGATTTTGAATTCATGGCGCTATCTCGTGATAGAAATGGTAAAGCGCATTGTATTTATTTCGGCGGGAAAATCCTTTCCAAGTTACCTGATATTTGCTCTTATTGGGTATAGAATACCTGTTTTCATCGTTTTCAAGAAAAGTCTTTCCCATGCAATCCGTGAGTTTCGATGCCGCGAGCCTCAAGATTCTTGAGGCCCTTCAGGACAATGCAGAGATCAGCAACGCCGACCTAGCTGAAAGCGTTGGCCTGTCTCCGTCGCCATGCTGGCGTCGGGTTGCGGATATGAAAGCGCAGGGCGTGTTCAAGGGAACCGTACTGCTGGTCGATCCTCTCAAACTTGGTCTCGCAGTGAATGTTTTTGTCCATGTCTCGCTGCAACAACAGGATAAACAGTCACTGGAGGTGTTTATTTCGGCGGTACAGGCGCGGCCGGAAGTGATGGAATGTTATCTCATGACGGGAGAAGCGGATTTTCTTCTTCGCGTCGTGATTGAGGATCTTCCTCGCTATCAGGAATTCATGCTGGAGGTTCTTACGCAGATCCCCGGAGTATCAAGCATCAGATCAAGTTTCGCGTTGAATCAGGTTAAATATACAACAGCGCTGCCAGTGAAGCATCTGGAACGACAAAACGAAAAGACTAAATAAAATACAAGTAAACTTTCCCCCGATAATGTCTTATCAGGGGAAAATCGAGGCAGGTCTGATATATGATGATCGGTATGGATCTTCAGATAGCCTTCTTGTCTCCGATGCGATCGTAGAATGCGCGCCATGCGAATATGCACAGGCGCGCTTTGACACGTCTGTTCTCAGCCGTTGCGGAAGGTGTAGCTGTATCCGTTGATGGCTGGTGCACCGCCAAGATGGGCGTAAAGAACATTCGAACCCTTGGGGAAGAACCCTTTCTTAACAAGGTCGATCAGGCCCTGGATGGACTTACCCTCGTACACGGGATCGGTAATCATTGCTTCGGTCCGTGCGGCAATGCGCATGGCCTCGACGGTCTCTTTGGAAGGCACACCGTATGCCGGATAGGCGTAATCTTCCATCAGAATGATGTCGTCGCCAGCAATGGCAGGGCCATCGACCAGAGCCGAGGTCTTCTGTGCAATGTCGAGCACCTGGGCCTTGACCGGCTTGGGCGTGAAGGAGGCGTCGATGCCAATGACCTGGCGCGCCCGGCCATCGTCGGCAAAACCGACGACCATGCCCGCATGTGTCGAACCTGTAACCGTGCAGACGACGATGAAGTCGAACTTCACGCCCATTTCCGCTTCCTGGGCGCGCACTTCTTCGGCAAACCCGACATATCCGAGACCGCCATATTTATGGACGGACGCGCCGGCCGGGATCGCGTAAGGCTTGCCGCCCTTCGCCTTGACCTCTTCCATCGCGTTCAGCCAGCTGTCGCGGATACCCACGTCGAATCCCTCATCGACAAGCTGGGAATTGGCACCCATCAACCGTGTCATGAGAATGTTGCCGACGCGGTCATAGACGGCGTCATCGTGCGGCACCCAGCTTTCCTGAATCACATGACATTTCATGCCGATTTTCGCGGCGACAGCCGCTACCAGCCGGGTATGGTTGGACTGCACGCCACCAATCGACACCAGCGTATCGGCACCTGATGCGAGAGCGTCGGGCACGATATATTCGAGCTTGCGAAGCTTGTTCCCACCCATTGCCAGACCCGAATTACAGTCTTCGCGTTTGGCGTAGATATTGACATCACCACCAAGAAAATCCGAAAGGCGCACCAGATGCTCAATCGGCGTCGGGCCAAAAGTCAGGGGATAGCGTTCGTAACGGTCAAGGTTGAGCATGGGCGGACTCCGTAATGACGAGGGCGTCCTGATGGCTGGACGGTCCTCAGTGATTGCGTCCGCACTATCTCACATTCCTTATGAATGGTGCTTCCTTATTAGTCCAACATAATGCGTATCTCTTCCTACGTGATCGATTCCCACGTAGAAATAGATCATAAAATATAACTTAATCGGAAGATCCTTTCATGCCAGAAAATCTGGACCGAATCGATATATCCCTGCTGCGCCTGCTCCAAAAGAATGGCCGGATGCCTAATGCGGAACTGGCACAGGAGGCTAATATCAGCGCGGCGACATGTCATCGCCGCGTACAGCGACTCATGGCAGATGGTTACGTGCGCGATGTCCGCGCAGAGCTCGAACCAGCGCAGCTCGGTTTTGGTACGCTCGCTCTCGTCGGGGTCGTTCTTGACCGCTCGACGCCCGACAGCTTCGGTCTGTTCGAACAGGCCGTACACAACATCAAGACGATCCTAGACTGTTATCTTGTGGCGGGGGATTTCGATTATTTTCTCAAAATCAGGGTAAAGGATATGGCTGATTTCAACCGATTTCACGCCAGCCGCCTTATCGCCCTGCCGGGCGTACGTCAGACACGAACATTCTTCGTCATGAAAGAGGTCGTGGACGGCCGACCTCTCACGCTCTGAAAGCACACGTGCAGGTCAGTGCCTTCTTGGATTCAGTCTGCTGCGCCGTCACCCACAGGGGGATGCCCAGCGGCTGCTCCCTGTCTGCTTCAAGAATTGACCAGACAGGCAGCACTTACCTCAAGTCAGACAAGGTGGTAGGCCTCCTGTTGTTATCCTCGTGAGTCTTCCGCAGTTCATAGGAACTGCGTCTTTTAGGAAGGATCTGTCATGCCCAGCCTGTTTGAGCCGATCGAACTGGGAAGCATTTACGCCAGAAACAGAATTCTCATGGCACCGCTCACACGCGCCCGGGGCACCCGTGAGCATGTGCCCACTCCCATCATGGCAGAATATTACGCGCAACGCGCTGGAGCCGGTCTGATCATCTCGGAGGCGACCGGGATCAGCCGCGAAGGTCTTGGCTGGCCTTATGCGCCGGGTCTATGGTCGCAGGAACAGGTGGAAGCCTGGAAGCCCATCACCGCTGCAGTCCACGCCAAGGGCGGAAAAATCGTGGCCCAACTTTGGCATATGGGTCGGATGGTGCATTCCAGCGTGACGGGTCAGCAGCCTGTGTCCTGCTCGGCGACAAAAGCACCTGAAGCGCTCCATACTTATGACGGCAAACAGGCTCCCGAAATCGCCCGTCCTCTTACCAGGGAGGACATTGCCCGCATCCTGGACGATTATGAAAACGCTGCTCGCAATGCTCTTAAGGCAGGCTTTGACGGTGTGCAGATTCATGCCGCCAACGGTTATCTGATCGACGAATTCCTGCGGGACGGCACCAATCATCGTTCCGACGAATATGGCGGTTCGCCGGAAAACCGCATCCGCTTCCTGCGTGAAGTCACGGAACGCGTGATCGCAACGATTGGCGCGGACAAGACGTCAGTACGGCTGTCCCCCAATGGCGATACGCAGGGTTGCATCGACAGCCATCCCGAGCAGGTTTTTGTACCGGCGGCAAAGCTGTTGAACGACCTCGACATCGCTTTTCTTGAACTGCGCGAACCCGGGCCGAATGGCACATTCGGCAAGACCGATCAGCCCAAGCTGCATGGTCCGATCCGCGAAGTTTTCAGGAAGCCGCTGCTTCTGAATCAGGACTACACACGCGATGAAGCGATCGAGACCGTCGCAACCGGTGTCGCGGACGCCATTTCATTCGGCCGTCCATTCATCGCCAATCCGGACCTTGTGCGTCGTCTGGAAGACAATCTGCCTCTGAACAAGGACGATATCCGCACCTGGTACTCGCAGGGCGCAGAAGGCTATACCGATTATCCACTTGCTCGCTGACACCCTATTTTCTTCGCAAGCTCCTTCCATTACAAGGAGCTTGCATTTCAACTATAGAAAACATTTAGATGCCCACGTGATAGTTGTCGTGTGTTGGGCGAAATCACCTGAATAGTTCTACCCTCTGTCATGAATGTGAATGCTGCAAAAGGCTGTTTTTGGTAGTCCTTATCAGCAGTCGACTATCTGCTTTCCCCAGGTCAGATCGTGCAGGGAAAAGTTATCTTTGAATAAGGCGGGCATGATCTACGAAGCGGATATGTCTGCCGGTGCCTCGTGCCTGCCCTGCGTGTCTTCACGCGTGCCTTTGCTGTTCATACACGCGCAGATTCAGATCCGTGAGATCCAGGAGAGGCGTCGGGATCTGATGGACGCGTGCCCGCCTGACCAGATCACCAATAATCTGCTGCGCCTCCACAGGCGCATCCTGCAGCAGATCCCGGAACATGGAGGACGTCAGGGTGGAGTCCGTTTTCGTCAGGAGACTGACAGTGCCCTTCAGCGTGGCATCCCGCAGGGGATAGCCAGCAGCAGCGGCCGTCGACGCACATTCGTGGATCACCGCCTGTGCAAAGGCCTGACCTGCTGGCTGGGTGGCGACATCCCCCACGGTTCCGCGCATCAGGCAGCAGATGCTGCCCAGGGCGGCGAGCAGCACCCATTTGTCCCACATATCCTGCAGGATGTGGGTGGAACACACGGTTTTAAATCCGGGGCCCGACAGGGTTTCCGCAATACTGCGCGCCGCTGGCGTATTGCTACCGTCCCGCTCCCCCACGGAAAGCCGGGGGAGGGAGCCCGTCTGGACAATGCGCCCCTGCGCATCAAGCTTGCTGACGATAAAGCATGTCCCCCCCATGACCGCGGCAGGGCCAAAGCGGTCTGCTAGCATATCAAGATGCTGCATGCCGTTGAGGAGTGGGACAATCCGAGTCTGCGGTCCCACCGCAGGCGCAAAATCGTTCATTGCACCCGTCAGGGAATAGGCTTTTACACTGAGCAGGATGATGTCGTAGGGACCCTCAATCCCACCGGCCATCACCATCCGGGGGGCGATGGTGACGTTGCCAACGGAACTGATCAGGCACAGGCCCTCGGCACGGAGCTGCTGCAGGCGCCTTTTGCGCACCAGAAAGGTCACGTCATGCCCGGCGCTGGCCATGCGCGCGCCAAAATACCCACCCATGGTGCCCGCGCCGACAACAAGAATTCTGGAGCCCATGACGCTATTTCCTCTCTTTAATCCGCCCTGACGTGTTGCGGTTGAAGGCGCGTTGGGGCGCTCTGGCGGCAGGGGTCAAGACAGGCTCAGAATCTCGACCTTCCCGGATGCCGGGCCTTGATGCTGGCCTCGTCAATATAGGTCTCGACGACCTGAAGGCTTTTGTGCCGCGAGAAGCGCTTCAGCTCCAGGAGATCATACCCGTCTTTCGCCCCCGTGGTGATGGCCCCGCGGCGCAGGCTGTGTCCGCCAAAGTCCCCCTCAAGGTGGGTGTCGCCGCAGCGTTTGCGGATGATGTCCGTGACCGCCCGGTCCGACAGGGCGTGCGGGCCGATCCTGGGCGGGGCTCCGACGGGAGTGGTTCCCGCCCTGTGACCCCGCGCGGACCAGATACGCCGGAAGACCGGACCTTCCGTGATCCCGGCCTGCCGGAGCCAGGTCTCGTATGCCAGAACCGGGCAGTTCCGGGTCAGGCCCCGCGGGATGCCGATCAGCGCGCCCTTGCGCTGGGGATCCCCCTTGGACCGGCCCAGTCGGATCTGCATGCCGTCCTCGTCCACCGTAATGTCTTCCATCTTCAGTGCGGCAAGTTCGGAGCGCCGAAACGCGCCGGCAAAACCGAGCAGAAGAATGGCCCGGTCCCGTGCACCGACCAGATCGTGGGGACTGATGGCCTCGACGACCCGGACCAGCCTGTCCCAGGTGAGCGCGGTTTTCTGGCGGGGCAGGGTCTCCTTTGCCTCCCGACGGATGCCAGCAAGCGTTGCGGTCACCATCGGGTGGGCGGTGGGCACGGCAATCTGCGCCAGATGGTGCAGGTAGCGCAGGGCGGCACGATGCAGGTCGATGGTGCTGGTCCTGCGCCCCTGCAGTGCCATGTCGGCCAGATAGGCGGCAACATCCTCGCTGCGGGCCGGCAGGGCGGGCAGCGCATGACCGGCCGCCCAGCGACACCAGGACCGCACGGCGGCGCGATAGGTGCGCAGCGTGTTTTCGGCCTTGCTGCGGTGCATATAAGCATCGGCCGCCTGACGGGCCGTGGCCAGGCGGCCATCATGTTCGGGGACGGGCTGTGCCGAGACGACGGAAAACCATTGCGCGACGGCAGCGGCCGGCTGGCCAACGGGGGCAGGGGGCGCCTCTGTCGTCTCGGGACAGGCCCCTACGGGCAGGAGCGGCCGGAACCAGGCCAGGAAACAGGGTGTGCCATCATCGATTTCCAGCCCGACGGCCAGTTCGAACCCTGATGGGATATCGGCCACATGGTCCTGAGCCATCTGCTGGGCGGCCGATGCATACGGCACGTTCTGGGCGAGGGGGGTATCCGGGGAATAGCTACCGTCTGGCAATTCGATGCCCGCCAGAAGCAGGGGTAGGGGCGGGGTGAACCGCGCGGTCGAGAGGATTTCGCGCCAGCGCGCCGGGTCCTGTGTCTCGGCCAGACGCTGTCGTGTCAATTGGTCAACGCGGGCGTGCAGCGCGGCCTGCGCGCGCCTGCTGGAGCCGAGGATGCGGATGTCGCTCAGCATGACCGGCTTTCCCGGTCCGAAGACCCCTGGGTGCAGAAAAGGTGACCGGGGTCGCCCCTGCCTCTTTTCCGCTGGCCCGGCCTAGGCTGGGCGATCGGTTCGGCAGGACAGAGCCGACCGCTACGCGGGCAGCAGGGGAGGGGCAGACAGGCAGGTAGGGTGGAAAGGCTCTGGAACAAGCGCATTTTGGGATTTTTGTCGAAATGCCTCATGAATGGGAACAGAAATCCTATTTTACCAACCACCTATTTGGCACCGTCCAGTTAATCGTGGCAGAAAATGCCATCCAGCGCGGTCGGGAGCTCTGTCAGATTATCCGCGTCCATAATGCAGCGACCTTGAAGGTTTTTTCGTGGTTGAACAGTAAACTACATGTTTGTCAGAGACGAAGGGAATACCGGGCATACCGGTTTTCTCCTGTCCGAATAAGAGCACCAAGCGCCACCAGATCAACCAGATCACGCGTCGCCGTGGCAGACGTCGCCCCTGTAATCGACCGATAATTCTGGGCACTCAGGCCACCTTGAAAACCATCAGGCCCTTCTGCCAGCATTCGAAGCATGGCCTTCTCCTGACGACTGTTCAGTTTTCCGCGTAAGCGATCCAGAAACCGCGTTTTCTCAATAAGAAACCGGATGTTCCGAAGCGTGCGGGATTGCGCCTCCAACACGACCTGAGAGAACCAGACCATCCAGTTCTCTATCTGGTTCGTCTTGCTGGCCCGATGTAGTTCGAGATAATACGCTTTCTTGTATGTATTGATGGTCGCGGCCAACGCCGTCAGCGTTGGGCCTGCGAGGGTTTGCGCCAATGCTTTTTCAGCAATAGCCCGTCCGATGCGACCATTTCCATCTTCAAAAGGATGAATGGTCTCAAACCACAGATGGGCAATCGCAGCCCGCTCAATCGCGGGCAAGGGGTCGATCCCGCCTGGGGCGGTTCTGTTAAACCAGCCGATAAACTGCGCCATCTCCGAAGGGACGCTTCGAGATGGCGGGGCTTCGAAGTGGATGTGCGGCGCATGGATGGGGCCGGAGATAATCTGCATTGCCTCGGCATGCGTCCGATACCTGCCAATGACATCCAGATCTCGCCGACCGTTCATGAGCATGGCATGCCACTCAAAGAGACTCTGGTCAGTCAAAGGGGCCGCATAATGCCGATAGAGGTCCGCCATCAATTCAGCGGCCCCAGCCTCAGTTGGCGTAGAACGTCGCCTGTCTGTGGCGAAGCCAAGGTGTCGCGCAATCGACGATTGCACACTGGCCCGATCAAGCACCTCGCCTTCAATAGCGGAGCTCTCGACCGTTTCTTGCGACATGATACCAACCATTGTTTGGTCTGACTCACGGGGTACCCATCGGGTTAAAAATGTGATTCACAGGATGCTGACCATTCTCTGAAGGAGGCATTCTGGATGGGCAGCCCTCTGTCCCTGCGTGACGATCATGATAGTTCGGAGTTGCGACGCCTTGCGCGCAGAAGCCGGCATGCGGGTCAGTCGCGTCGCCTGCTGGCGCTTGCGGCGATTTATGATGGCGCCTCACGCGGCGAGGCGGCCCTGCTTGCCGGGACAGACCGTCAGAGTATCCGTGACTGGGTGGTGCGTTTCAATGCGGATGGTCCGGATGGCCTTGTGGATCGTCATGGCGGGGGACAGAAAGCCCGCCTGACACAGGAGATGCTGTCTGCCTTGAAAACCCGGCTCGAAGAAGGACCCATCCCTGCGGTGCATGGTGTTGTCCGCTGGAGACTGTGTGATCTCTGCGGGTGGCTGCATGAGACCTATGGCGTCAGCCTGTCGGAAACGCGTCTGGGTCAGATCATACGCCGCGAGGGGTTCCGTCTGCTGACAGCCCGGCCACGGCACTATCGCCAGGATACAGAAGCCCAGGACATTTTTAAAAAGAGTTCCCCGGTGTCATGGCGGCGATCAGGTCCAGACATCCCGGAAAAGATATCGAAATCTGGTGGTCTGACGAGGCGCGTATCGGCCAGAAAACGAAGCTGACCCGACGGTGGGCGAAACGGGGCACCCGGCCCCGGGCGGTTGCTGACCTGCGCACCAGATCCACGTGGATTTTCGGGGCCATCTGTCCTGAAAAGGGAGCGGCCGCAGGCCTCGTGCTCCCTGTCTGCAACCTGCACGGTATGCAGCTCCATCTCGCGGAGATTTCACGCACGGTCGCGCAGGGCGCTCACGCCGTCCTCATTGTGGATCAGGCGGCATGGCATACCAGTCAGAAGCTGGATGTTCCCTACAATATCACCATTCTCCCGCTGCCTCCCCGGGCTCCTGAACTGAACCCGGTAGAAAATCTCTGGCAGTTCCTGCGCAATACATGGCTCTCAAACAGGATCTTCAGAACCTATGACGATATCGTTGATATCGCCTGCCATGCCTGGAACCAGCTCGTCGATCAACCATGGCGCATCATGTCAATCGGACTGTGCAATTGGGCTCATAGGTTATAGCAATCAACGGTTGGTATGAGTTGAACGACAAGATGCTGATTGGCGTCTTTGTCCAGATGCTGCATCGCACCGACGATCACGCCTGAACCTTTCAGGAACTCCGTTTCGGCGTCTCGCAGACAGCTTTTCTCGAAGTGAAAATGTGGCCAGTCCGGAAGCTGCCAATTCCAAAGCATGATTGATATCCCAAGGCTCTATCAATCATTCTATCGCATTTTTATGATTGATAGAAGTCTAATCTATCGATCCTTCGGCGTGACGGATTATGCTGCGTATGAACCCAGAGTGGCCCGCAGCATTCCATAATGTTCACTAAGACGGGCATCATATCCGCCGTTTTCTGATGAAGGCGAGATATTCCCAACAGTAGATAAATGGTGCGGATCTGGTTCGCTCTTCCCCGCAATCTGGACCGAAGCGGGACATTCATCCCGGATCGTCAATGCGAGGAGAAACTTTTGTCGAGCCATATGCATTGACCAGGCATCTGCCTGCGCATCGTACCGGCATAGGCCGGATGAGGCCACGGCCTCCTTTTCGGTGAAGCAATGGACAGCATGGCCGATGGCGAGAAACTGCCACGGGGCAGGGCTGCCGTACATTTCGGTCAGGAAGCCGTCAAATTGGGGGCTGGTCGAGGTATCATCCGCCCCGTTCATGGCAAGAACCCGTGCCCGGATCGCATGTGCCAGGGCGGGATTATCCGTCGAGAGATTGCCGTGGAACGCGACCACGGCTGCGATCTCCGGACCGGACCGGACCGGACCGGACCGGACCGCGCGAGATCCAGCACGGCCGCGCCGCCGAAGCAATAACCGATGGCGCAAGATGGGTCGTGTCGATTGGTGCCTGCGATACAAACGACCTGAACTGTGCCAGGGCAAAGGCCACGCGACGGCGCATCATGGAACGGTCAGCGAGCAGAAGGGGGATATGGCATCGCGTGCGCCAGCGGCGTCTTTCGGGCGGATCGCGGCGGCATACATATCCGTCAGCAGGATCACGTAGCGTTGCCCTGCGATGTCCTCGGCCTTGCGGATCACGCTCTCGTTGACGCATGAACCATGCGGGCACCATCAGGAGACCCGGCCGCCGCGCGGCAGTCGTGTCGTCGTAGATTAGGACGCAGTCATAACGCGCGCCCTCGAACGTCTACGAAACTGGCCTGTCGACCATGCGGGCACGCGCATGCCCGGAAATAAGGAACGGCAATGCGGCAATGACGAGCGGACGCAAACGGATCATTGACGTTTCTCTTTCGGTTATGGGACGGGCGAGGGGCAGGTCAGATTATCGCATATGCTGTTTTGCGCTCAACCATTGACGGAGTAAAGCTGTCAGGAGATCGCCATAACGGACCAGAATGAGAGTTTTCTTCAGCCCTGTCCGGGATGGACAGGGGGCTTGGCGGGACAAGTCGACGGCGCCCCGTGGGGAGAGGAAAGCAACGCGAGGTTTTCAGTCCAGAGAGTTTTTTGCAGTGGCGTCATCCAAGCATAGCGGGCTGGGGGAGGCTGCTGCCTGGAAGCACTGATGATGCGTAACCGAATTAAGGGTACTTTTTCGCATTAATAAGGATCATTTTTCTCCTGATTAAGGAGACCTTGAACAGGAGAAGATCGCGGCAAATCTGGCATTCTCCTTATTAAGGACATTTCGACAATTTTAGCAGGCATTTTGGAATTTTTCACCTACTTCCGACAAGATAACTTATCGGAAGTAGGCTTTTGATCGGTCGGATTTTGCCTGGCGGGGAGGGGAGGAAGCAGAAAGTCTGGAAAACCGCGCCTTTCCGGATCAATCGGGCGCTTTTCCGTTCTCCAAAACCAGTTAACATGATACGACGTATTATATGAAGCGCAAACGCCTTAATATGGTCAGAGTCAGGCGGCGCGGTTTCCCGCTGAGGGTGGACAGGCTGCCCGCTTCGGGCGCCTGTCCGCCGCTGGCCCGCAGGGCGTTCGGAACCGAAAACCGGGGATCCCATCCGAATGGCTAAGACCGGCCGACTGCTGCAGGCGGCGCGGCCGCCGACCGGTCTGTCGCCGGCCACGGTACGGGCCTATGCGGCCTCCTGGCGTGCTTTCGTCGGGACCCAGGCCGTCGACGGCTGCTTTCCGGTCGGCCCTGTCGCGGTGGCAGCGTGGCTGGAGGCCCGGGCCAAGGCCGGACGGCCGCGGCAGAGCCTGGTGGTGGATCGCGCGGCGCTGACGGCCTGGTGTGCCGCCAATGGCGAGGGGCTTGATGTCGCCCTGCCCGCCACACGGGTGCGTCGGACCGGGGCCGGGGTCGATGCGGCTTCCCTGCTGGCCGCCGCGCGGCGCTGCGGCCCCGACCTGCCCGGCCTGCGCGACCGGGCCTTGCTGTTGCTGACGGCCGCGCTGGACATCGGCGCTGAAGCGCTGGCCCGGCTGACCGTTGAGGACATCACCGACACGACAGACGGGATGACCGTTGCCCTGCTGCGGCCCCGGTCCGGACGCCACCAGCTGCGCCGGTTGCGGCGACGCCGGGATCCGGCCGTCTGTCCGGTGCGGTCCTGGGCGGCCTGGCGCGATGCCGCGCAATTGCGGTGGGGGGCGGCGTTCCGGGGGATCGACGTGCATGGCACCGTCGGGGATCCATTGTCGGTGCCGGGGTTCCGGTTCGTGCTGGACCGGGCGCTGGGACGTCCGGACCGCCCGGCCCACCGCGCGCGGCGGACAAAATCGGGGTCCCCGCCAGAGTCTCCAGTTGGGACGGTGGCGCGTCAACGCATGCTGAGACCGACCCCGGACTGGGTCCGGACGACGCTGACGGTGAGCGGTCCGGTGGACGCGGTGGCCCGGTTCCGAGCGGCGGCCCAAGGCCCGGGGATCATCCCCTGGCAGGCGGATTTTGACTACGAACAGGCCCGCCTGCTGGCCCCGATGGCGGGGAAGGGGGCGCAGGCGGTGACGCTGGCCCGGCTGCTGCGGCAGGCATCCGAGCGCCTGCATCAGATTGCCCTGCAGCATCAGGCGGCAGGCACGCCGTCATGCGCGTTTGACCTGCACCGGCTGGTGCCGGTTCCCGGTTCCATTCTGGAAGCCGGGTCGGACTCCTGCGCAGCGGCGGCCTGGTTGCAGGCGCAGTGGGGCACGCTGCTGCCGTTGCGTCAGGTGGAGGTCGAAGCCCCGCGCGACCAGCGCATCCGCCGCAGTGCCCGGCTGGTCTACCGCTTCTGGTCGGCGGAATGGACGCCGTGGCAGGCGCTGGACCGGGTGCGGACGGACTGGCCAGAGCTGGTTTTCAACATCCGGCCGCAATACGCGCGCGCTGATGCCGGGAAGACCGCTAATGCTGCCTGACGAGGAGGAAGATTGGGGGGACCCGCCGCGTCGGCCGCCGCGCCCGGTTGTGCCCGAGTTCCATGTCGAGGGGTTTGACGGGCCGCTGGACCTGCTGCTGGATCTGGCGGAACGGCAGCGTCTGGACCTGGGCGTGCTGTCCATCGCGGACCTGGCGGCCCAGTTTGTGGATGAGGCGGAGCGGTTGGCCCAGACGACGCCGCTCATGCAGCGTGCGGACTGGGTGATCTGGATCGCCCGGCTGGTCTTCCTGCGCTCGCGGCTGCTGTTTGCCACGCAGGCGGAAAAACAGCTTGCCGAGAGCGAGGCGCGCCGGACGGTCGGCCAGATCGAGGGGCTGCTGGAGATGCGCGCGGCGGCGGACTGGCTGGAGGCGCGACCGCAGCTGGGCGTGTCGGTTTTTACGCGGGGCGGAACAGACGTGGATCGTAGTGTTTCTGTACGGCAGGGGACGTATTTCAGTCTGATGGAAGCCTGCCTCGCTGCGCTGGAACGGGAGTTGGGAAAGGTCGAGACGTCCGTTCCGATCTATCGGATCGATGTGCCCTCTTACTGGCGTGTGACCGATGCATTGGTTCTTATGCGTGAGAAAATAAGGAACGGAACCTTTCGAAGCATATGGGACTGTGTTCCCGCGATGGCGTATACTGAAGCTGGGGAAACCATTGGTCGTCGAACAGCTGTAGCTGCGACATTTGTGGCAGGGCTTGAGCTAGTGTGTCAGGGAGAGACCTCAATCGAAAAGGGTTTTGTCTCTGACAGCATAATCAGTAATTTCCTGTGCAGCCGCGCACCAACATCATAGCATAATAGAAAGAAATTGGTATTGATCGTTTTCCTGCGACCGTTATAACAAACGGTTATTGATTGCAGGATTGGAAGCGTTTCTTATGATTGATGTCTCCCTGGTTTACGATCCAATTTCCCCGGAAAATCGTTCCATTACAGTAAATGGTATTACGCTAGATGCACGTTCTCCGTTGTCGGCGTTGAGCAAGAAGATGCTCCAGAGTTGGATTGGTAATCTGCCAGAGGAGTTGGAAAAGCAGTTTAACGGTGACAAGTCCATCAGGCTGACGTTCACCGGAACAAAGTCCGATCAGGAAGATGTGGCGCAGATGGTTGAGGCTGCCAATAAAAGAGGTTTCCGTATCAAGGTCGTGCGTTACGAGACAATGTCTGGTCCAGAAGAGCAGTTCAGCGAGTTCCGGCAGTGGCTGGATGAACAATGTGGAAAGCCATTTTTTGAACAGCTTCTGAAAGATAATCCGGATAAAAAAGCAAAGCTGGATGAAGCTTTGGGGGATCGCTTTGATGTCTATGTCATTGCAACCATGTCTTCGGGTAAATCAACGCTGATCAATGCATTCTTGCACCGGGAACTGATGCCTTCAGCCAATGAGGCGACAACTGCTGTTATCACGGAAATCATGAACGCTCAGAAAACCGGATATAGCGGCGGGGCTTATGAAGGTGTGCCCGGCGAGAGTGATGCTAAAGAGATTTTCAGGTCTGGTGACGTTACTCTGGCGGAGATGCAGGAATGGAATCGTGATGAGCGTGTCCAGACTATTTCTATCAAAGGACCTTTGCCTTTTGTGCTGCAGGAAAAGGATCTGAATGTTGTTCTGACAGATACTCCTGGCCCGAATAATAGCCGTGATGAACGCCACCGTATCACTACAATGCAAAAAATCGGAGATGATAAAAAGAAGCCCTTGATTCTTTATGTCCTCAATGCCCAGCAACTTGGTATTAATGACGATAAAAATCTTCTGGTGGAAATTGGCAAGGTCATTAAAAGTGACCCGCAGGCTCGCGATCGTTTTCTGTTTGTTCTGAATAAGGCCGATGCATTCGACTCTCAGAAAGAGGGGAATATTGACGCGATTCTAGGAAAATGCCGGAGATATCTGGAGGAAACAGGAATTGAAAGTCCATTCATTTATCCTATTTCGGCACGTCTGGCCCGATTGGCACGGCAGGACGTCAATACGCTTAGTTATCAAGATGAAGGTGATTTGTTCGCATTAAAAAGACAGTTTTTGCCGAATCCAGATAGAAATTGGGAGGGTATTGATTTTAACGATAAAGTTCCTACCACATTCTCAATGCCGGTTGAGGAAAATGATGAGCTTGTCCGCCGGTCTGGCATGGCGGCTCTTGAGGCCGCCATCAAGGGTTACGCCCGTAAATATAATTACCCGTTTCGGCTACAGCGCGTTGCATCAGTAGCGCGTGATGTATTGGATATTGCTAAAGGTGCTGAGCAGTTTCGCCAGGTCATCGCTGATAAAAAGACAGATATTCAGAAATTTCGGCGTGTCTGTGACCAACTCAGGAAACAATCTAGCAAGGTTTGGGAGAGTCAGTCTGTTCTTGAAGATTTGAAAGAATTTGAACGTATTCCTCGCAGTTTTATAGAAAAAATTCAAGAAAAAAAAATTGAGAGAGAAGAAGTTTTTGGAAGTATAAGAGAAGAACTGGCGGGTCTAACTGAGTTCTCTACGGTTAGTAAGGTTTTGTCCGAAGCCCAGGTAAAAGTGGAGCAATGTTTTGATCAATATGTGGCATTTCTAAATAAATTACTAATAGAATCATTAGATGATATTGAAGCGAATTTGGAAAGTTTTTATGCTCAAAAAATCAAAAACATGTTTTCAGATATTGATGAAGAAACAATAGCACGTCCTATTTTGGGGGGCTTGCAAAATATCGCCCTGAATATGAATCTTGGCCTGTCTTCTTATGAAGTCATAAAGGAAGCGCGTAAAGTTTCCACATCAAAGTGGTGGAATCCATTCTCTTGGGGAGATATGGAAGTAGTGCATGATATAAAAGTCGAAGATGCTGATAGTATATGGCAGAACCGTCGTAAATTTATTAGTAAAACATTTTCAAATGTCACCGATGAAGCTGAAAGGCGTACTATCTTAGACCGGACTCATTATGTGCAGCTTTATGTTGGGCGCGTAAAGAAACTGTTACCCGAAAAGATGAAGCAGCTATCTAATGAAATCGCACAGTACGAGAATAATGCCCAAGCCAGCGATCGCGCCATGGCGGAAGCAGAGGAACGGCTTTCTGAAATTGGAGCCGTGCGTGAAAGGCTTGAGCAGATTCTAAATGGCTCTGCAGATATAGCAAAGGCTTAGGAAAAGGATAGAATGATGAATGACTTTCCTGAGACGACACAGAAGTTTTTCAAAGCATTTGAGGACCGTACTGTTCTGCCGCATGAACTTGAGGCATGGGTCGCAAAGTTTCCGGAAAAAGGGAAAAATAATCATCTTTCACCGCATGATGTTTTGCCGGATATGTGGGAACTCTATAAAAGTAGTTATTGCAATTCTGGCGCGATACCATCGCAAGAAGATATAAAAACGCTGATTGCGCGGCAGAGGAAGATTCTGTCGCCAGAAGCAGGGACAAGCACGCATCCTGCTGAAGCACCGGTACAGACAGCATCCCCGATGACTCCGGCCTGTCGGGTTAAAACCACGGAAGAGTCGCTTCATACAGTGCTCCCGGCTGACGGTGTGGAACAGGCCGGATTAAGCGAGAACTCATCCGCATTGTCGGGAGTAAAAGGGCAGGTTCCCCCTGGATTTGATACTCTGTTTGGTAGAGCAGATGAGCCTCTTGCCCAAGCGCGTGATGAGATGCTGCAGGTTCTTTACGATCCGACCAATCGAACGGAAGACCTTTATACGCTACTGGCCTGGTGTAAGAAACAGCGTCCGACCGACCTGTTCGACGATTATGCTGTAACCATGTTTGCAAATCCTTTGCCTGACCAGGTTGCCACACACCCTGTTAAACGGGATTTATATGAACAGGTGACATGGGCAAAAGATAATTTTTCGGAAAAGCGCTACAAAGCCCTGATTGAACTGCGCGACAAACTTCGAAAATCTGGGCAGTTATTGGTCAAGGAGCGTCCTCGGCAGGGCAATGGAGGCACAGGAGAGGGCCCTTTGGACAGAATAGATTACAGAAAATCAGAAAAAGGTATATTCCAAACGTTCTTCATTGGGGGTACGGTAATAGTGGTTCTCATCGTGGGTAGTATTGTTGTTTATACTCGCATGCATTCGTCCGTGCCTCCTGCGGATACCTGCAACAGTTCGGCATCTTCGACTGCGGCTTCTGGCAGTGCTCCGACGTCCTCGGTCACAGTTCCTTGCGGCAAGTTAGATTCTTCGACTCAGTCTTCAGATAATAAAAATTGATAATGGAAAAAGATATGAGTCAGTTGCAAAAACGCTCAGAAGAGCATGTATTGGTAGCCGAACAGGCCAGAGCCGAACAGAGTCTGGCACTGGCTCAATCCGTTATTTCACAGGATTATCTGTCGCAGCTTGAGCAGCATGAAGTTCTGAAACCCCAGTTGAGCGAGGAAGAAGGCTTCAGCCTTACGGGTGATATCCGTATTTTCCGTGTTTTGCGTCTTGTGCAGGAAAACCGTCAGGCTGTGCTGGAAAGCACAACTGCTGCCTATGCTGCCCTTGGTGCGGCAAACAGTTCTCTTTTTTTCTATATCCAGTCATCCGGGATTGAAACAGCATTATTTATCGGTGTGCGTGGTCAGGCTGGTGCGATCATGGGGCAGCGCAATGGAGAACTGCTCGAAGAGGTATTTCGTGGGCACTTTCCCGGTAGTCGTCTGGAAAGCCAGAGCGGGGATGACATCAAGGCGATTTCTTCTGCCTTGCGTGGCACGGGCGCGATGGAGGAACAGGGGAGTGTCACGGCCGTAACAGGCGTTCCCGGCCTTTCCAGTGACGATCGGTCCATGTTCATTCAGGGGCTGGAGCGCTTTATCGATGCTTCTGAAGGGAAACGCTATCAGGCACTCCTGCTGGTGGATCCCGTCTCCCCTGCAGAACTGGCGACCATGCGGGCCGGGTGTGAGCGTCTTGCCAGCCTTGTCTCACCCCTGGCAAAAACGACGACAGCCTACAATCAGTCAGAAAGCCGTTCCATCGCGGAAAGTCTGACCAAATCAATCAATGAAGGCTTTTCCGAAACGCATACCGAAGGGACGTCTACGAGCAAAAGCAGGGGGGAGAATGAGCAGGTCGCTTCTGAAAGTACGGGACGCAGCATAGCCCGTGGGGCTTTGAACCTTGTGGGGGCAGGGGTCGGTATTGCGGGCGCGGCATGGGCTGGGGGAGCCCTTCTTACTGAACTGGTCGGTGGTATCGGCCTTAGTTCGCTTGGCACAAGTTTTATTCCGCAAAAAACAAGAACAGTCGGTACAAGTTGGGGCACGCAGGAAGGCACCAACAGGTCCACTGCTACGGGAACGACCCGAGGTTCTTCCACAAGTGAGGGAGAGACGACAACTGATGGTGCCAGTCAGGGCGTGACTCATACGATTGAGCATCAGAACAAGACGGTTGAACAGTTTTTAAAAACGATCGATTGCCGGCTGGAACGTATAGAAGAAGCCCGTTCCTATGGTGGTTGGAATGCCGCAGCCTATTTCGTGGCGGAAACACCGGCGGTTTCGGAAGCTCTGGCCAGTACCTATATGGGGCTTTTGCGTGGGGCAGCATCCGGCAGGGATGCGCACGCCATTACCACATGGAGCGATGCCCGGGCGGAACTGCCGCGGAAATGGCTTTCCAGCTTCCATCATCCGCGCATAAGCGCCAGTGCTCTTACCAGGACTGATCAGGAGACCCGCAATTGGGTCTCTCCGACCGTTATGGTCAGTTCCCGCGAGGCTGCCATGCTTCTGAATCTGCCACGGCGTTCGGCATCGACCCTGCCCGTACTGGAAGCCGAACCTTTCGGGCGCTCCATACAGCGGCTTGATGGCGTTCCGCACAATGCCGACACTTTCCGATGGGAGAGCCCCCGGCGGGTGCTGAAACTGGGCTGCATCCGCCATTTGTGGGAAGACCTTCCTCAGCGGATCGACCTTGATCTGGAACAGCTCAGGACGCATGCTTTTGTCACCGGGACAACAGGATCGGGCAAAAGCAATACGCTTTATCTCATCCTGCATCAGCTGCTGAAGGAAGAGATACCCTTTTTGGTTATTGAACCAGCCAAAGGCGAATATGCCCAGGTTTTTGGCGGGTACGAAGGCGTCAACTGCTTCGATGCCGGGACCGGGCGGGGGACAGGCCTGAAGATCAATCCGTTCCGCTTCCCTGTTGAGTTGCATATTCTGGAACACATTGACCGGCTTACGGGTATTTTCTGCGTATGCTGGCCGCTTTATGCGGCCATGCCCGCCTTGCTGAAAGATGCAGTGATTGTCGCGTACGAGCGCGCTGGCTGGGATGTGGGCACATCGACCCATATCGGCACGGGGCGTGGCGTTTCCTATCCTGATTTCACGATGCTGCTATCCGCTCTTGAGGATGTCATCGCCGGTGCCGAATATGGCGAACGTTTGCAGGGGGAGTATACGGGGGCGCTATGCACCCGTGTCCGCTCCCTGACGATGGGGATTAATGGCCAGATTTTCACAGCGGACGAGACAGGGGATGTAACCCTGTTTGACAAGACTGCTCTTGTTGATCTCAGTCGCATTGGCTCTGCAGAAACAAAATCGCTGATCATGGGAGTTCTGGTCATGCGTCTTGTGGAATATCGACAGGCCCGCGCGGAGATGAATGCCCCCCTCAGGCACGTAACCGTATTAGAGGAGGCGCACAATCTTCTGCGCGCGAACCATGCGCAGGACAGTGGGGAACAGGGCAGCATGGTTGGAAAATCTGTTGAAATGCTGACCGACGCCATTGCCGAAATGCGAACTTATGGCGAGGGGTTCATGATCGTGGACCAGTCTCCACAGGCCGTGCATCGTGCTGCCATTCGTAATACGGGAACAAAGATCGCGCTACGTCTTCCCGATGAAGAGGACCGGCATGTGCTTGGTGGTTCAATCGGGCTGAATGCAGAGCAGATCCGCGAAATAGGTCGCTTGCCCAATGGAGTGGCAGTGATTCATCAGTCCGGATGGCTGGAGGCGGTGCTTGGTCATGTCGATCACTTTGATGAGAGCGCGGATGGAAAGCCATTGCCGCCGTCTTCCGGGCGTGTGCTTTCCGGGCCGAAAGTACAGCGTTTTCGCAAGGAGGCTATCAAACTGCTTCTATGGCCGTATGTACCGGGCAATGCACCTGATATCGCTTTTTTGGAATCCGTAATCGGGAACTGGCCCGAAGGAAATGGGCGTTTGTTTATAATCGAGGCGATACATGCTTACAAACACAAGAAGTGGCCTGCTCCGAATGATGGCAAAGCATTTTATGAAATGACTAGACAACTTGGTGATATTTCCGGCTTGCGGCGACAGGTAGCTCTGCTGGCAGCCAAGGATATCACAGCTGCGGATCTGTTCGTCAGATTGGATGCACTTGTAAAGCGTTCCCTTGGTTCAATGTGTCCGTCACAGGATATTACGCTGGAGCAGGCACTTCTTTATGACTGGGCGGGTTCTGATAATTTCAAGCGTCAGCAGATCGTTGACGCCTGGCAGAAAGTCGCTAGGCCTGCAGGCAATTCAGGATCCTAAAGGAGAAAAACATGAAAAACGACAATTTACTGGCGCCAAATGTGCCGGAAGAACCAAAGGCCGAAGAACCCACAACGGGCCGTGTTGGCGGAGCCTTGGTTGGAGCCGCAGCAGGTCTTCTTTGGGGCGGCCCGATAGGTGCGCTTGCCGGAGGAATAGGGGGTGCCATGGTCGGTGGAGCGGTTGAGCGTGCTGCGGAAGGAGCCTTGCCCATTACAGAGGCTGTAAATGAAGAAATAAAAGCGGCAAAAGAAAGTATTTCTTTGATTGCAAAAGAAGTGGAGCCTGTTGTTAAGGCATTTAAATTAGATAAGAGTATTGTTGGTGAAATTATAACAGCCTTGGCAAGTATGGGGGAGGCGAATGTCTATGCTGAAGAGGGGTTGAAAGGGGCAAAGGTCGGGGAGCATGCGGCTCTGATTCGGTCCGATATCGATCTGCAGCAGATTGACCCGGTGCGTCATTGGACAAATGCGCAACGCATGGAAAGAGGTCTGCCCCCATTAACAAAAACAGGCGAACTCGTCGAACTGCATCGTATTGGACAAAAGCCGAATGGACCATTCGCTGAACTAACAGTAGATGTATTTGGTGACATTGCCAAGGCAGGCAATCTATTTGTAAAGGCTACGGGCGCGGTTACCGAACTTGCTGATTTTGGGAAAAATGCGTCCGCTTATTGGCGTGATCGTATCAACGCACAAACAAAACAAAATTAAGTTATGTCAGGGACAGGTAGTGTGATAGAATTAAAGAAATTTCTGGTTGAAAACGGGGCTCTTTTCACTCCGGCATCGGAAGACGATATCCTTGCACTGGAAAGGGATGTAAATTTTCCTGTTTCAGAAGATTATAAATTTTATCTGAAAGAATTCGGTACTATCCTTTTTAAGGATAGGGAAACTTATGGTCTAGGTGTCCCTGAAACTTATTATCTGAACGTGCTTCATGCGTATCAGGCGCTACAACGAGTTCCCGAATTTCCCGGCACGATGCTTCCTCTTGCTGGAAGTGGTGATGGCGCATGGTATCTGTATGACAATGAGGAGAGGAAGGTTTTTTCTTGGCAGATAGCAGGTATTGCGGAAAATATCGAAAAGTCTATGTTGGATTTTCTCCAATTCTTTTTGGGTCTGGCATAGGTAAGCCAATAAAGGCTTAATATGCCGCATGAAAGCACGTCGTCGCGGTCGGCTGCCTGTCAGCATCCAAAACGCCTTCTGGAGTACTTCGTCGCGGGGACACCCACCCGGAATGCCGCCGAACTTCTCGGTGTCAATCGCAATACAGCGACCCCTTATTACCGCAAATTGCGAGAGATCAGCGCGGGACAGATTGCTCATGAGGTACCGGTCTCAAATGAAATCGAAGTCAATAAGAGCTATTCCGGTGGACATCGCAAAGGAAAACGGGGCCGGGGTGCTGCTGGAAAAGGGGCTGTCTTCGGTCTGTTGAAACGGTATGGGCGTGTCCATATCGTTATGATCCCCAATGCGGGAAATCAGACACTGATGTCGATTATTCGAAAGAAAGTGCAGGCAGATTCAACGGAAACGACCGATATGCGCCTTGGCACTGCGGGTGCAGGAGGCACTGGGTCATAATCCATATGTTGGTGATCTCTACCTGTTCCGGGGGCGACGCGGGGATCTGATCGAGGTTCTCTGGCACGACGGGCTGGGCATGTCGCTCTACGCCAAATGGCTGGAACGCAGCTGGTTTATCTCGCCGTCACCGGCGGATGACGTGGTGGCCCGTCAGGAGGTTGAACGGCGCGCAACGGGTGCCGAGGCGATGGTCGCGCATCTGAAATTGCTGATAGCAAAGATGCGGCAAGATCGCTTCGGTGCGTCTTCTGAGCGCGGCCGACGCCTGCTCGAGCAAGTTGGAACTCGAACTCGAGGATCTGGAAACGGCGATCGCCGAAGACGATCCCATCAAACGTGCCAGGGACCATGGTCAAGGCATCGGAAACTCCAACAGTTTCGAGCCGTCGAAACACGCTACGACAAGCTCAAATCCACATTCCTCGCCGCCGTCCAGTTCGTATCAAAGAGGTGATGTTGTGGACGGCCCCCGCACGAAATGTGCGAGGATGAAATCGTCACCGTCTGCAACGCATGGAGCCACCTATGGGAACGATTTCGACGATTGGCCTCGACCTGGCCAAGAATGTTTTTCAGGTGCATGGGATCGATAGTCTTGGGAACATTCTCGTACGCCGTCGCTTACGGCGCGGTGAAGTTCTCCGGTTTTTTGAAACACTCCCGCCATGCCTGGTCGGTATGGAAGCGTGTGGCACGTCGCATTACTGGGCGCGCTCGATTGCGGCTATCGGACATACGGTCAAGATGATGCCGCCGGTCTATGTGAAGCCCTACGTCAAGCGGGGTAAAACTGATGCCGCTGACGCCGAGGCGATCTGCGAGGCGGTGACCCGCCCGACGATGCGCTTCGTGCCAGTCAAGTCACCGGCTCAGCAGGCAGCGTTGCTTCAGCACAAGACGAGGGATTTGCTGGTGCGTCAAAGAACCATGCAGGTCAATGCCCTGCGGGGGCACCTTGCCGAGTTCGGTATTATATCGGCAGCTGGCGTCGCGGGCCTGAACCAGATGATTACATTGCTGCATGCGGAGCAGGAGATGTTGCCCGAGCCCGCTCGGAAACTGTTTCAGGAAATTGTCGCGCATCTGCGGGCTCTTGAGCAACGCATCGACGATATCGAGAAGCAGATCGTCGCGGAACATCGGGCAAGCAGTGTCAGCCGTCGGTTGGCTGGCATTCCCGGTATCGGCCCGATCACTGCCAGCGCGATCGTCGCGGCCGTTCCGGATGCCTCGACTTTCCGGTCAGGCCGTCAATTCGCTGCGTGGCTCGGTCTGACGCCCAAAAGTCACAGCAGTGGTGGCAAGGAACGACAGGTTGGCATCAGCAAACAGGGGGATAGCTATCTCAGACGCCTGCTCGTGCTGGGCGCCACGGCGGTGATCCGTCTTGCACGCAAGGAAAACGCCAGTCGTCAATGGGCCGCAAAGTTGCTCGAGAAGAAGGCGGCGCGTGTCGTATCTGTCGCTCTCGCCAACAAGACTGCCAGGATTGTCTGGGCACTCCTCACAACGGGCAATGTATACAGCGCCAGGAGCGCCTGAAAGAATTCAGAGATTCGCCCTCGTCGAACACCAAAAGCGACGAAGGTGAATGTGCGGAGTGGTGAGATATGATGGCGAACCGGTCAGGCCGGGGAGAGGATAAACCCGACGGGACCAAGCGCAGAAAAAGCGCGCAGAGGTGATCAGGGATCCAATCCGCGGACTTCATCAGGGCCAGCAGCCCCCGGGCTGCGCAAACAGGCCGGACACATGGCTGCACCCGACCATCAAAGTCATACTTTCCACTTGCATCGTCAGGGCCGTCCACACATGGTCCCCATTTTTCGGACAGGGCGATAAGCTATCATCTGGCCTGAACGAGGACGGGTTTTATGGGCAAGGTTACGCGGAAACGGTATGCGGCAGAGTTCAAGTCACGGGTTGCGCTGGAGGCGATCCGTGGGGAACTGACGCTGGCGGAACTGGCTTCGAAATATGGGGTGCATCAGACGATGATCGCCCAGTGGAAACGGCAGGCGATCGAGGGGATGGCGGCGACCTTTTCCGGGAAGACGGTGGCTGAGCCCCCGGTCAGCCCAGCTGACGTGGAGAAACTGCACGCGAAGATAGGCGAGCTTCTGGTGGAACGGGATTTTTTACGCGATGCCTCTGCTCGGTTGGGCGCGATCAGAGGCGGCAGATGATTGACCCGAAGCGAGCGCGCCTGCCGATAATCCGGCAATGCACGCTGCTGCAACTCAACCGGTCGGGCGTCTACTATCGGCCTGTGCCACAGAGCGAGGCCAATCTGGAGCTGATGCGGCTGATCGACGCCCAGTTCCTGGAAACGCCGTATTATGGCTCACGGCAGATGACATGGCATCTGCGCCGCCTGGGACATGAAGTGGGCCGCAAGCGGGTCCGGCGGCTCATGGCGATCATGGGCCTGCGGGCGATCTACCAGAAGCCGCGCACGACCGTGCCCCATCCGGAGCATCGGAAATATCCATATCTGCTACGGGATCTGGTCATCAATCGGCCTGACCAAGTCTGGTGTTCCGATATCACATATATTCCCATGAAACGGGGATTTCTCTATCTCGTGGCGATCATGGACTGGTTCACGCGCAAGGTCCTGTCCTGGCGTCTGTCGAACACGATGGACGTGGAGTTCTGTATCGAGGCGCTACAGGATGCCCTCATGCGCTATGGCGCCCCGGACATTTTCAATACTGACCAGGGGTCGCAATTTACGACACCCCGTTTCACCGGGATACTGGAAGAGCGTCAGATCCGCATCAGTATGGACGGGCGTGGGCGATGGCTGGATAACGTGTTCATCGAGCGTCTGTGGCGGTCGCTGAAATATGAATGCGTCTACCTGCACGCGTTCGAGACCGGATCAGAACTGAGGGGCGGGCTTGGCAGATGGATCGCCCATTATAACGAAAGGCGTCTGCATGCGGCGCTGGCTGGACGAACGCCCGATGAGGCGTATCATAACGTGCCGACGCCCTCTGGTCCGGGGTTAACCCCGGACCAGAGGGCCAACAGCAACGCCGTCAGAAGGGCGGCATAACAACAACCGGGTATAGCTTATCAAGCCCGCAAAACTGTCCGAACGGACGGGACCACCTCAAGTTTCACGCAAAAAACCAGACCACGTGAGATAGAATTATGGCAGTAGGATTAGCTCGATATATGCCACCGAATCCCGCGTAATCCCATCAAACATTTATCATCCTACCATCAAACAATAACAACACCTACACTGAGGGATTAATCGCTCGTCGAGCGGCTGTAGCTGCGACATTTGGGGCTGGACTTGAACTGGTGCGGTAAGGAGAAACATCGGTTGATAAGGTAATATTTCCCACAGTATGAACCGAACCTGTAGACCGTAACAGGAGCGTTGGCCCCGTTTGTTCGGACAGTTTTTAGGGTTGAATAATCTATACCCGATTGATGTCATGCTGCCATTCTGACGACATTGGCGCAGTATGAGGACGCTGCCCGTTGTAACGGGCGATCCGTTGCGCGAGGCCTGCACGGAGATATGAGCCGATCTGAAAAGCATGCAGGAAGACGTATTCGTATTTCAGTGACCGTCACAGACGCTTGATGAAGGCGTTCTCCAGCCAATCAGTCTGATCAGTGAAGGCGTGCGGGCCTACGCGGTCGATCTCGTGCATGCCGAGGCCCTGTGGGTAAAAGCGAGGGCAGGCAGGGGCGTCCTCCCCCTGCATGCCCTTGTTTTCACGGGCTGGTATGCGGCGAGAGGATTGGCCCGGTCAGGTTGTCATCCGGGTCGGGGCCGTGGCTGTGGGGCGGCGGCACATCGCCTGCGGGGCGTGCGTTATGCAGGCCGGAATACTGGAGCGGGTCTACCGAGAAGAGCTTGTCGGGCGCGGGCAGGCTTGCGGCATTCCATCCCCCGCCGCAGGCCCGGATCAGGCCAACCTGCACCTGCAGGTAACGGGTCTGGATTTCGGCCTGCTGTATGCGGGCATCAAGCGTGCTGACCTGCGCGATCAGCACATCGAGATAGGTGGCAAGTCCGCCTTTATACAGGTTCATGGTGATGTCCTGCGTCTGGCTGGCGGCTCCTACGGCGGCACGCAGGCGGCCGTTTTCGCCATCAAGCCGGTTGGTGCGCGACAGGCCATCTTCCACATCGCGAAAGGCGTTGAGAATGGTCACGCGGTAATGGTCGCGCGTTTCACGGTAGGCGGACCAGCTCTGCTGCAACTGCGCGCGCCGCAGCCCGCCCTCAAACACCGGCATGGTCACGGTGGCGCCATATGACCACATGCTGTTGGCCAGGTTGGCAAGGTTGAAGCCGTTATCATCAAACCCCCCGTTCATCTGGAAGGATACGTGTGGGTAGAACGCGGCGCGCGCAATGCCAATGGCCCGGTTGGCCTGCGCCATCTGGCGCTCGCTCATGGCAATGTCGGGCCTGCGCTGCAACAGGTCCGAGGGCAGGGGGGCGGACAGTGCGAAGCGGGTGGTATTGAGGTGGGCATCGGGCGCAATATGGAAGGATGAGGGCGCGACATTGACCAGAACCGCAACCGCATGCTCCATCACCTCGCGCTGGGCCTGAATGTCGAGCAGGCGGGCCTGCGTGGTGTAAAGCTGGTTCTGCGCACGCGCCACATCCAGCCGGGAGGCTGCCTGATCCATCAGCCGGGTCTGGGTCACACGCAGGGATTCCTCATAATAGCGGATCGACTGCGTATAGATCGCCGCCTGTGCATCCAGCCCGCGCAGGGTAAAGTAATCGCTGGCCAGTTCGGCCTGCAGGCTTAGCCGTGCGGCGGCGTATTGCGCGGCCTGTTCCTGCGCGTAGTCTTTTTGCAGGCGCACGCGGTTGCGGATGGAGGACCAGAAATCAGGCTCCCACGAGGCCATGCCGCCATAGAACTCATCGGAATCCGTAATCGGCCCCTTGTAGCGGAACAGCCGCTCGGCCGAGCTTTTGTTGTTGCTGCCGCCAAAGGCTACACCAAAATGCGGCAGCAGGTCGGCGCGCGCTTCGCTTACAATGGCGCGCGCCTGCAAAAAGCGCTCGCTTGCGGCCTGCAGGTCGCCGTTATGGGCCATGGCCGCCTCTTCCAGCGTATCAAGTTCGGGGTCGGCAAAACCCTGCCACCACTGCGCAGGAATGGTGTCATCCATCGGGTGGGCCACGCCAAACGGGGCCTGACCCTGCCATGTGGCGGGAATGACGTAATGCGGCGCATGATAGGCAGGCGCAAGGTCGCACCCCGCCAGTGACAACAGTGATACGGCGCAGGCAGCCCCCTTGAACGTGGGGCGGCGAATGGTGGGGGCCATCATTCATCGTCCTTTTCATCGGCGTCGTTGCTGTATCCGGTAGCGGGCTGGACCACATGCACGCGCTCGCCTTCCAGCAGGTCGGCGGGCGGGTTGTCGATGATCCGGTCATCGGGGTTTATGCCCGAGAGCACCTGCGTCGCCCCGTCGCCCATGCGGCCCACCGTTATGTCATGGAAATGCGCGTGGCCCTGCCCATCCACCACGGCGACCTGCATGCCATGCTCCTGAAACACCAGCGCGCCGGTGGGAATGGTCTGATGGGCTACCTGCTCGGGCGCGCTCAGGGTTACGGCGGCAAAGGTGCCGGGCCACAGGGCGTGGTCGGAATTATCAATCACGAATTCACTCACGCTGGTGCGGGTATCGGGGTCGTAGCCGCCTGATACGGTCAGGAACTTCGCCTCGAACGTACGGTCGGGGAACTGCGGCACCCGCACGCTGGCATGCAGGCCGGGCTGGAGAATGTAGGACATGTTCTCCGGTATCGAGACGAACAGCCGCATCTGGTGCGTATCGGCCACGCTGAACAGTTCGCTCGCCGCCCCCGTGGCATTGAGGTTGCCGCCGCCTTCGTGCACGTAGTCGCCAACGTTGATGTCACGCTCCGTCACCACGCCATCAAAGGGGGCGACAATCACCTTGAAGCGCTCAAGGGCGGCGTAGCGGTCAAGGTTGTGGCGTGCGGCTTCGAGATCAGCCGAGGCCGATTTCTCGTTGGCGTCCTGCACCGATACCGACTGGCCCGATACCGCCTGTGACTTGCCCATCAGCCGCCAGCGCTGGGCAGTCACGACGGCGAGGTCGTATTTGGCCTGCGAGGACTGAAGGTCAGCCTGCGCCTGGGCAAACTGGGCATCAAGGCCGGGGGTGTTGATCTCGGCCAGTACGTCGCCTGCCGCCACGCGGGCGCCGTAGTCCTTGTACCACATATGCACATAGCCCGAGGCCTGCGGGTAGATGGGGGCCTGGTACCACGCCTCGACAGTGCCGGGCAGGTCGAGGCTGACATGGCGGGCCTCCCTGTGGGGCGAGATGACCATTACATCGGGGATGGTGGCAGCCGCGGCATCGCGCCGCAGGGCGGTGGCATGGTGGATGCGCCCGACCAGCAGGTAACCGCACCAGCCCACAAGGATCGTGGCACCGGCCAGCATCAGCATCTTACGGGATTCCCGGGTGGACATCAGTTCAGTTCCTCGCGGTTGCGGGGGGCGCGGTTATGCAGGATTGCGTAAACACAGGGCACGAACAGGAGCGTGGACACGGTGGCCACCAGCAGTCCGCCAATTACGGCGCGGCCCAACGGCGCGTTCTGGGAGTTGCTCATGGCCATGGGCACCATGCCGATCACCATGGCCAGCGCCGTCATCAGCACGGGGCGGATGCGGCCGTAGCCCGCCTCGAGTGCAGCACGTAGCGCGTCGCCATGCTCCTCGATCCGCTCCCGCGCGAAGGACACCACAAGGATGGAATTGGCGGTCGCCGTGCCCATGCACATGATCGCTCCCGTCAATGCCGGTACCGACAGGCGCGTGTGGGTCAGGAACAGCGCCCAGGCGATGCCTGCAAGGGCCGCGGGCAGGGCCGAGATGATGATGAACGGGTCCAGCCAGGACTGGAAGTTGACCACGATGAGCAGGTAGATCAGCAGCACCGACACCACCAGCCCGAACACAAGTTCGATATAGGCATGGCGCATGGTCTCGGTCTGGCCACGCACTACCACGGCGGCGGTGGAGGGCACCTTGTCGCGCGTCTGGTCCAGCACATGCTGCACGCCGGTGGTGACCTGCCCTAGATCCGCCCCCTCGGCGGAGACATAGATGTCCACCTCAGGCATGGAATTGAAGTGCGAGACCTGCCCTGGCGTGCCGGTGGCGCTGACATCGCTGATGCCGCCGAGCAACTGCATGTGTCGCCCCTGCGGGTCGCCATCGCCCTTGTCGACCGGGATGGTCATGAGGTTGTTGAAATGCGTCAGCTGGTCCTGTGAGACATAGACATTGAGCGGGAAGGTGATGCCCGTGGCCGGGTCGAGCCAGTATTGCGGGTCCACCGTCTGGCTGCCTGACAGGGTCATGAGTTCGTTATTGGCAAGGTCCGCTTCCGTCATGCCGGTGGCCTGGCCAAAGGTGCGGTTGCCCTGCACGAACAGGGTCGGTGTCTTCATGGTCTGCTGGATCACGACATCGGCGGCACCCGGCACGCTGCGCAGGCGGTTTACGAGCAGGCGGGCGTAGTCGTAGTTATCGCGCAGGTCAGGGCCGGAAATCTGCACGTCGATGGGGGCAGGGGAGCCGAAATTCAGGATCTTGGCCGTCAGGTCGGCGGGCTGGAAGGTGAATACCGTGCCGGGAAAACGCGCCGAGAGGTCGCGGCGCAGGATGGCGCGGTCATCCCAGACCGGGGTTTCCTCATCCTTGAGCGCAATGGTGATGTCGCAGTCCTGCGTGCCGATGGTTGGGGTGGGGATGAAGGCCTGGTTATGCGCGCCTTCGGGCAGGCCACAGTTCTCGATCATGCTCTCCACCTTGCCGGGGAAGAGCGCATTGACCCGGTCCTCCACCAGCGAAGCTTCGCGCCCCGCCACCTCAATGCGGGTGCCAAGGGGCGCGCGCATGTGCATCTGCAGCGTGCCGGACTTCGTCTCGGGGAAGAAGTCGCGCCCTGCGATCAGGTACAGCCCCAGCGAGCAGACCGATACGCCGAGGAAGATCGCCACGAACCGCCCCCGCCGCGCGATGGCGCGCCCGAGCAGCGCCCCGTAACGCTCACGGAAAGTGTTGAAGCCGCGCTCGAATGCCTGCTGGAAGCGCTCGGGCAGGCGCCTGGGGTATTGCAGGTTATGCACCTGCGGCTCGCAGTGGTGGGAATCGCCATGCCCTGCCACGCTATGGCCTGCCAGCAGGTATTTGGCCATGGTCGGCACCAGCGTGCGCGAGAGGATGAACGACGCAATCATGGCGAAGATGATTGCCTCCGCCATGGGCATGAACAGCCAGCCCGCCACCCCGCTCAGGCCAAACAGCGGCAGCCAGACAATGCAGATGCAGGTGGTGGCGACAAAGGTGGGGATGACGATCTGGTTGGCGGCATCGATGATGGCGGGTTCCAGCGTCTTGCCCATTTCCAGATGCGCGTCGATGTTCTCGATCATCACCGTGGCGTCATCGACCAGGATACCCACCGCCAGCGCCAGCCCGCCCAGCGTCATGACATTGATGGTCTGCCCCGCCCAGTGCAACCCGATGATGGCGCACAGTATGGCCAGCGGAATGGAGGTGGCGATGATGACCGTGGGCCGCCATGAGCCCAGGAACAGCAGCACCACCATGCCGGTCAGGAAGGCTGCGGTGAGCATCTCGCGCACCACATCGAAAATGGAATCCTTAACGAATACCGAAGCATCGCCCAGAATGCTCACCTTCACATCGGGCGGCAGCAGTTTCTGGATGCGTGGCAGCAGCGCCTTGGCGCCTGCGACTACATCCAGCGTTGAGGCGTCGCCACTTTTCATGACCACGATCTCGACACCCTGCTTGCCTTTTACCAGCACAAGGTTGGTCTGCGGGTGGCCGCCACGATAGACCTCGGCCACGTCATGCACATAGATCACGGCATTGCCCACGCGCTTGACCGGAATATCGCCCAGTTCCTTCATCGAGCGCGGGGTGGCGTTGGTCTGCACCATCCAGTCGGTGGCCGCGATTTTCTGGTCACCCGCCGGGAGCACGATATTCTGCCCGCGCAGGGCGTTCTGCACATCCATGGCCGAGAGGTGATGCGCCTGGAGCTGCTGCTGGTTCAGCGCCACCATGACAAAACTGTCCATGCCGCCATAGGCCTGCGGCACCACAGCACCCGGCACGGTGACAAGCAGCGGCCGCACGCGGATCATGGCCAGCTTGAACAGGTCGGACGGGGTCTGTTTATCCGACGTGACCTGAAGCGTGAGCACCGGCACGGATGAGGCATCGAGGCTCATGACCATGGGGGAGGGGATATTCTCGGGCAGCTGCTTGATCACCGTCTGGGAAATGGCGGTGACTTCGGCCTCGGCCTTGCCAATATCGGTGCCGGGCTGGAAGTATATGTTGACGATGCCGCGCCCGTAATACGAACTGCTTTCCATATGTTCGATGCCCTCGACAGTCGAGGTCACCATGAGTTCGTAATTATAGATGATCCGGCCTGCGAATTCCTCAGGCAGCATGCCGCCATAGGTCCAGACGACGGATACGACCGGAATGCGGATATTGGGGAACACATCCGTCGGCGTACGCCATACCGACATGATGCCAAAGACCACGATCAGGATCGAAAGCACCACAAAGGTATAGGGCCGACGTAGCGCAGTGACTACGATGGCATTCATGGGATGTATAATTCCCTGTATTACGAAAAACCGCATAAGTGTACGTATGCGGTTTTATTGCGTTGATGGCATTCCCGACTGCTATATGCGCCTCAAAAAGACACATGACGGCTTCATGCAGGCCTGATTGCGGGTGTCCGCACGACATGATGGCGCAATAGGCCCGTCCGGATTGCTCCAGTGGGCAGGCGCCGGTCAGGAATATTCAGGCAGCACAGGGGGCATGGCAGAGATACTCCAGCAGGATGGGTGATGGACGGGCCCGCATGAATCCGCGGGTTATGCCTGAACGACAGATACAGCGTTTTTTTACAAAGTATGAACAGATAAGATTTAAAATAATTTTCATTGCATCTCAGTATATTTTTTATTTTAAATATTTAATGAACTTATATTTACATTTATATTTGAAATAAAATTAATTTCATTATGAAACTTTTATTGTATTGGTGCGAAAGAGCATGCTGTCATGAAAACGCCGCTTGAAAAAAATGCGGCACCCCCAAAATCCATGGGGCAGGCATAATTATGCCAATAGAAGATCGATATATCTTATGAAATCACGGCGTCGCAGCCGGTTATCTGTAGGCATCCAAAAACGGCTTCTGGAACACTTCGTTGTGGGTCCGCCCGCATGAAGTGCCGCCGAACTTGTGGGTATCAATCGCAATACCGTGACCCTGCGTTACCGCAAGCTGCGCGAAATCATCGCTTTTTAAGTCTAACTCTTTTGACAGGACATTATCGCTACGGATTGGCGCGGATTGCCTGGACGGAATACTACCCAATCATACCGATAACTGTCGCCTCGTAATAGATAGACGGAACGCACAAGGTGCATCCCGTAAGCGGCCACCGCATAATCCGCCTGAAGAGAATATGCCTCGATTTACCGATTGAGCCACGGTAGCCGTCGTGGACTGAAACCCAGCATATCCAGGGCTTTTCGATTGCTCGCGCCCGTCAGCTTATTCTGGTAATAGATGCTTTCCTTGCCCATGAGGCGCTGGGCCTCCTGCTCGCCCAAATGGGACGGAACACCTGCTCCGATCCAGTCTGCATAGGCTGGCAGCCATTCGGATAGCTTCGTCGGTTGACTGTCGACAATGTTATAGATCCCCGTTTGTGCCGTCAGCGCCGCGACCGTCGCCTGGGCTGCATCATCGACATGAATGAAGGAAAACATGCTGCGGCCCGCACCGATCAGAGGGACTTCACCCTGTGCAAGATGGCGGCTGAACGCGCCATCCGGCCAGTACCATGTGCCGGGGCCATAGAAGAACCCGTAACGGAGCCCGATGCCTTCCATCGTCGGCGCGTTCAGGACCCGTTTTTCCAGCGCCGCATACATCCGCGCACTTTCACCAATCGTGCCGGGGGCGTTGACCCTTAGCGGCGAATCCTCTGTCGCCAGGTCCTCTCCACCATCCAGATAAAATCCTGATAATTGCTGGATGTAGCGCTGCACGCGCCAGGTCCGGGCCGCATCGAACAGATGGCCGCCGCCTTCCAGACGCAGCCTGCAGTCGGCGGCGATGCGCGCGGGCAGATCGAAGGGACTGGCGGGCAGGGAGGTCAACTGGTCGATGACTACTTCCGGGCGAATCTGCCCGACAAGTGTAAAAATACCGGCCCGGTCGAGCGCATCGGCCTTCACGGGACATGCGCCGAGCCTTTCAATCGCCTCAAGGCTGTCAGGACGATGGGCCAGTCCCCAGACTTCATGCCCTGCGTCCCGCAGGCGCGTGATCAGCGGGCGCCCCAGTGCGCCGCTGGCACCAGCAACAAGAACCTTCATGATGTTTTGATACCCTTCGGCTCAATTGGCGGGAAAAACGAAGGGCGCAGTCTTGTCCTTGACGAAAAACGCAAGGAAACGGGCGGGCTCCGTCTGGCTGGCATTGCGCCCGACGAGATGGACATCGTCCGGTCCTTCAAAGAACGTCTGCCCTTCTTTCAGGGTGACAGGCCTACCGCCCTTGATTTGCATGATGATGCTTCCCTTCAGCACATACACAAAGACCGTGGCATTGTGCCTGTGGATCGGATCAGACTCTCCGGGTCCGTAGTCTACTGTCAGCATGGCCCCTTCCTTGCCGGGTATTCCTTGCAGGTCATGCGCTGTCAGGGGCGTGACGGTGGTGGCTGCATGAAGGGAATGGGTGCAGAAGCTTGCGGCTATGGCGCCGAAAGCAAGAAACTTGCGCATATTCGATGTTCCTGTTGCAAAAGGCTGATGATGATTCAGGAATGACCTGATCTTCTGCGTTGCCTGATCTTGCGAGTCCGACGGGTCTGAACACGTTCGTCGAACCATGACTGTGCCTCTCCAAAAAAGGGGGCAGGGGCCTTGTCGTGAACTGATCTGGCCAGATCGGCGAGCGTTGTTTCCGCCAGTTCCCGCCGCATGGCCTGCTCGGCCCGCAGCATAACGCCATGAATTCCGCACACGCCCCGTGTCGCCCATTCAGGCGGGTGTTGATCAAAAAGCGCGCAACGACCACGGATTTCCTGACAGTTGAAAAGGCTCTTCTGGCCTTCAACCGCGTCCACAACGGCCAGCACGGTGATCTCCCCGGCTGGTCTGGCCAGTCTGTAACCGCCTTTCAGGCCTTCAGACGCGGCGAGAAGCCCTGCCTTTTCAAGTTTGGGAAGCAGCTTGGCGACGAACGCTGCAGGGATCTCCTGCAATTCTGCCAGATCAAGGCTGCTGACAGGTTCAGGATTGTCGACCAGCCACAGCAGGCTGTGCAGGACATATTCGGTAATTGCGCCATAAAGTGCCATACGCGGACTATATAAGTCCGCGTTATGATTCGCAAGACGGCATAACGGGACCGCTGCTGATGCAGCGATATGGAATCTACGGACCCCACTTACCGTAAACAGATGGATGACCTGGCCGCTTCCATGACCTGTCTGGAAGGCGAGGATATTGCTGACACAATCCTGTTTGCGCTGAAATCACCATCCCGGATGGACGTCGCAGAACTGTTTGTTCTTCCCACCGAACAGGGTAATCAGATGTCCGGTTCCAATTATTCAAATCCTGGCGCGGGCCATCTCATTTCCGACCTTGCCTTTGGTGAATAGGGTAGCCATAAACCCTGCCGCTGTCGTTCCAGGCCTGACGGATCAATGTGGTCTGTCGGCGTCCTCGCGAGCCCGTCGGCTCAGCGGTTCCTTCCGTCAGGCATAATAGTGTACGGCCAGACAGCGGCACATCGCCTGAATGCCAAAATGATCGCGATGTCCGGCAATGAAGGCGTATCTCACTTTGCATCCCTGGCGAAAGACGCGGTGACTTTTTTAGAATGTCGCGCTCCTCGGTCACCCGGGCCAGTTCGCGCTTCAGTTGCCGGTCTCGCCTGATGCCACCTTCGCGAATTGCCGCTTCCACGCATACAGCGAATGTGTGCTGCCCCCGAGCCGCTGCGAAACTTCTGCTACCCGATATCCCTGTTCGGTAATCTGCGCCACCGAGTCTTGCTTAAACTCGTCACAGAAATCCGGCTTCCCCATCAACGCCTCCTGCCCTCATTTTTAGGAGTTCGGGCGTCCATAAATCTAGAGGGTGTTATGCACCTTGGGCGAGCATAGCTGCATTTCTAAGCATGAAGCACGCGAACGCAATGACATGGAGACTTGCGAGTGTTGAAGCGTAACGCTCGTAATCTTTGACGAGCCTACGACAACGTGTTGCCCATGCGAAAGATCGCTCGACAACCCATCGGCGCGGCAGCAGCACAAAGCCGCGTTTGGCTTCGGACAACCTGACGACCTCAAGGGCGATCCCCTGGGCCCGTGCTGCCCTGGCAGGCTTCTCGCCGGTATATCCCTGATCGACATAGGCCAGTTCAACGCTCTCGTCCGTCGCGTCCTGAATGGCAGCGGCAAGACGTCCCACTTCGGCGCGATCATCCCGACTGGCTGGTGTGACATGCAGGGCCAGCAGATGCCCCAGCGTGTCCACGGCCATGTGCAGCTTTGATCCCCTTTTGCGCTTGGCTCCATCATATCCGGCGCGGGAACCGCTTTCCGGCGTCGAACGTAATGTCCAGCTGTCGATAATGGCTGCCGTTGGCTCCGCCCTGCGGCCAGAAGCGATACGCAGCACGGCACGCAGATCAGACACCAACGCGTCAAAACAACCTGCCTCCATCCAGCGACGGGATTGCTGGTAGACCGCCGACCACGGCGGAAGGTCATTCGGCATGGCGCGCCAGGCAATTCCGTAGCGGATCACGTAACGCAATCCATTGAACAGTTCGCGCAATGCGTGATGTCGTTGGTGCGCATCCTCGCGCATCAGAACCAGATACGGGACAACCAGAGACCATTCTTCATCTGATACATCAGAGGGATACGGTTTGCGTGTAGGCGTCATCCCTCATTACTGCACCAATCAGGCACGAAAATACATAACACCCTCTAGCAGCCTGTCGGGTTGGGCATTTTGCGGCTGATAACGCCAAGGCTGACCTGGCTTATGCTGCCTGAAGCCGCGCCATTCTTTTACAGTTGTATGCGAGAGCAACGAGTGTCCATTCGGTCGTGACTTTTGCAAGGCCACGCAGGCTGAATTTTCTGAAGCCCATGATGCTTTTGATAATTCCAAAGACCGGCTCCACGGTCTGTTTTCGTCGTCTGTAAAGATCTCCGGCTTCTGTAGTTTCCAGCCTGTCCTTCATGGCAAGCCGCCAGGGTTCGGTTATCCGGCGTGGCTCCCTTTCTGCGGGCCGGGGTCGGAAGTCGTAAGGTCTGCGGGCACAGGGCCGTCCAATGGCGACCAGCGGATCAATGCCCTTTTCCCGCAGTTTCCGGACCGCCTGCCCGCTGGCGTAACCGGTATCGGCGAGCACTGTCTTTGGGAGACCGATTGTGTCTTCCATCGACAGCACCGTGTCGGCAAAGGACGGCGCATCCGCTGATGTGGCGACAACGTCGGTTGTCACGATCAACTGGCTGCCTTCGGCGCACACCACGGCCTGGGCATTGTAAGCCTGCCGGAACTCGTGGGCGTCCGAACGCCGCATGAGGCGGCTGTCGGGATCGGTCAGACTGATCTGTCGGTCGGGTGGTGGTTCATCATCGGGCGGTTTGGGCGCCCGGCCGCGACGCCCTGTTTTCGCATCATAAGCGGCTTTCTTCTTCTCGTAGGCCGGTCGCGCCGTTTCAGCCTGCGCCTTCGCATCAGCTTCCAGCCGGGCGCAGGCTTCGTCCAGCTTCGCTTTCAGCGTTTCCCGCCGGGCAAGCTCTTCCGGCAATGCCTGCGGATCTCTGTCTGTGACGTCCGCATGCTCCGCCTGGTCCATCAGTTTCGCGATATCCACAGCCAGCTGTTCGCGCAGCGCCCTGATCCGGTCGTAGCGCACCGAACGGTATTTCGATGCGTCAGCATCGATTTTCGTGCCGTCGATCGACACCACGCCCAGACGCAGCAGACCCGTCTCGCGCGCCAGAAGCAGGACCTGCGCAAATGCAGCTTCAATGGCTGTCCGGTTCGTCCGGCGGAAGGTCGCAATCGTATCATGATCCGGATGCAGGTTCGCCGCCACGAATCGCACCCCGATGTCGCGATATGTCGCCCGCTCGATCCGGCGTGAGGAAAACAACCCGTTCGCATAGCTGAAGATCAGAAGGGCCAGCATCAGGCGCGGATGATACTGCGCCTTGCCTCCCGTGCGCACTGGCACGCAGAACGCACTCATCGGAACCCGCTCAACGGCGGCTACAATGAAATGCGCCATATCATCAGCAGGAAGCCACGACTTCAGATCAGGCGGCAGAAGATACGGCTGAGACCGGTCAAACGGGATGAAGCTGCTCATCACACCACCTTACAATCGCCCCCCTTCACAGGGTACCCCAACCCGACAGGCTGCTAGAACCGCCGTAGAAGCGTCCGAGGCATTCGCAGTGTCGAAACCCCGCCTAATGATCTGGACGGCCCTCTGTGCCTTCCTGCTGGTCTCTGGCGGGTGGTTGGCAGCGTTCTGGGTAGGCAGACACGATGGCTGGGCCGCTGGTCAGGTCGATGGCAGACAGGAAGCCCTCACCGCCAATGCCGCCGCGTCATGGGCGAATACCACCAGCGGGAAGATGGCCAAGCAACTGGATGACCTCGGCAACCTTCAACCTTTGGCGACTTGCAACGTCCCCGGATTCTCCATCCAGAAGGGGGAAAAGGGTGTTCGCTGGTGTGTGGTTGCTGGAACAGACGGGCAGTTCCACGGGTGGGCGATGCCCTGACGAACCCTTCCCTCTTCCTGAGCAATTCGGAAGATCAATTTCCTCTAGCCTAACACGTCGAAAACGGGAGTTTTCCACCAAAAAAGAGAGACCTACAGAGAGATTAAATTTCTTTCTCTTTCTTAAGGATAGCTGCAACCCGCGCGAGACTGCGGAAAAATGCTTGTAATAGGTTACAGGATATGTAACCCAGAAGTTACAGGGGCTGTAACCTATTAGCCCGTTATCAACAGGGGTGCGAGATGTCCCGGATTGTCAGACTGACCACCAAGCGGCAAATGGCCGACCAGCAGGCCGCAGCTACCATTGCCGAACAACTGGAACTCATCACTCCGGAAATGCTGGAAGGCGCTCCGGGAGACCTGAAACTGTTGCTGTCACGGGCTATCTACAGCGCACAAAAGCAATCGCGCCCGAACACCGAAGGACTTTGGCCGGGAGGTTTCACCATGATTAGCCGCGACCAGACGAAACTTGTGTGGGATGCCATCCGCGCCCTTCCGCCAGAAGATCGCCCCCAGCAGGTACGTCACGCCTTCGATCTGGCCTTGCTGTCACTGCGACAGGATACCGGCGAAATCATGATGCGCCGTGATGAACTTGCCGAAGAAATCGGCTGTTCTCCGCAGAACGTCAGCCAAATTATGGGCGTTCTCGAGCGTATGGGTGCCGTCCGTCGAACCCGCCAAAAGGTGCCGGGGATCAGAGGACCGGGTGTGGCAATATATTACATCAACCCGCATGTCGGCTGGAATGGCTCTCTAGATGCTCGCAAGGCACAGGCTGAAGAAATCCATCCGCCGGTACAGCTTGAGCTTCTGCAAGGGGGAGCCAAATGAGTTCCCGTAGAAGCAGTAGAGCACAGGGCACCAATCCAAAAGCTCTAGGATTAAACCCTAGAGCACTTGGATTAAGTCCTAAACAATTAGGAATTAGCCCCCGTCAGCTCGGGATTAGCCCTAAGCAACTCGCAAAAAAGAGGCAAATCATGACCGACCTATCCGACGAACTGGCCGCCAAACGGGCGGCAATCCGTGCAGCCCGCGAATGCACAGAACCGTCGCTGTCTGCGGCGGAGGCTATCGCCTTGCTGGAATCCGATCTGGTTATGGTTCAGGCAGCTATCGACGCTCTACACGCCGAGGAACGCCGTGCAGGTTGAGTGGTCGAAGCTGGCCCGTTCTGATGCGGAAGCAATCAGAGCCTACCTGTTGGATCGAAACCCATACGCAGCTAAGCGAATTTTACTCCGTCTGATCGATGCGACAAAAGACTTGGCAATGTTCCCGAGCATCGGTCGGATAGGGCTGGACGGCACCCGCGAATGGGTCGTCGCCCAGCCCTACGTTCTGCTCTACGAAGTCAATGAAATGGCCGGAATCGTTAAAATCCTGCGTGTTTGGCACAGCGCCCAAGACCGCTGAATAGCCTCTAACGCCTTCGCCGGGGGCGGGGGTACACAGGCACTAGACCTAATCCCAAAACCCGGTGTCAAATTGGCTATTATCCAAGGCGTTGCAAAATAATTCTTAAGTAATGAAATATTTTTATTGACAACATATGAAAAAAATCGTATAAATAATCTTATGCGGCCATGGTGAAATTTGGTAAACACATATAATTTGGAATTATAGATACATTTAAGAGAGTATTTGAGGGTTCAAGTCCCTCTGGCCGCACCATATAAATCTCAAAATACTTAGCGTCGCCTTCCTCCCGGCCCTTTACGTCCGCCTGTGAAGCCCTCGTCGATAAGCTTCTGGCGGGCGGATTCCTGTTCAGCCCGCTTTTGCGCCTCGCGCTGTTCCCGCGCCAATCGCTCCATTATGGCCCGCTGCCGTTCCTGCCTCTCCTGCTCCTTCCGCTCGATGGCATCCCGACCCACCTCGTCGGCCAGATCGGCGAACCAGTCCATCAGGTCTTCCGCTGCCTGCTGAACCTTGGCGATGGCCTGTTCCGCGCTTTCGATGATATGGCGCAGGGCTTTCGCAATCCCGTTCTTCTCGGCGGCATCCGCATTTGCCCTGGCACGGTAGGTTCTGGGTTCATACTCCCGACCTTCCTGCTCGGCCTGATGCGCGGCCTTGCGTTCGACCGCCGTGCTGTGCGGCCCGAGATGGACGCCGGGCACAACCTCGACACCCTGCCGCTCATAACTCCGGTGATCGACGCGGGCGGTCTGTCCGGCCCGCTCTAGCAGCCTGTCGGGTTGGGCATTTTGCGGCTGATAACGCCAAGGCTGACCTGGCTTATGCTGCCTGAAGCCGCGCCATTCTTTTACAGTTGTATGCGAGAGCAACGAGTGTCCATTCGGTCGTGACTTTTGCAAGGCCACGCAGGCTGAATTTTCTGAAGCCCATGATGCTTTTGATAATTCCAAAGACCGGCTCCACGGTCTGTTTTCGTCGTCTGTAAAGATCTCCGGCTTCTGTAGTTTCCAGCCTGTCCTTCATGGCAAGCCGCCAGGGTTCGGTTATCCGGCGTGGCTCCCTTTCTGCGGGCCGGGGTCGGAAGTCGTAAGGTCTGCGGGCACAGGGCCGTCCAATGGCGACCAGCGGATCAATGCCCTTTTCCCGCAGTTTCCGGACCGCCTGCCCGCTGGCGTAACCGGTATCGGCGAGCACTGTCTTTGGGAGACCGATTGTGTCTTCCATCGACAGCACCGTGTCGGCAAAGGACGGCGCATCCGCTGATGTGGCGACAACGTCGGTTGTCACGATCAACTGGCTGCCTTCGGCGCACACCACGGCCTGGGCATTGTAAGCCTGCCGGAACTCGTGGGCGTCCGAACGCCGCATGAGGCGGCTGTCGGGATCGGTCAGACTGATCTGTCGGTCGGGTGGTGGTTCATCATCGGGCGGTTTGGGCGCCCGGCCGCGACGCCCTGTTTTCGCATCATAAGCGGCTTTCTTCTTCTCGTAGGCCGGTCGCGCCGTTTCAGCCTGCGCCTTCGCATCAGCTTCCAGCCGGGCGCAGGCTTCGTCCAGCTTCGCTTTCAGCGTTTCCCGCCGGGCAAGCTCTTCCGGCAATGCCTGCGGATCTCTGTCTGTGACGTCCGCATGCTCCGCCTGGTCCATCAGTTTCGCGATATCCACAGCCAGCTGTTCGCGCAGCGCCCTGATCCGGTCGTAGCGCACCGAACGGTATTTCGATGCGTCAGCATCGATTTTCGTGCCGTCGATCGACACCACGCCCAGACGCAGCAGACCCGTCTCGCGCGCCAGAAGCAGGACCTGCGCAAATGCAGCTTCAATGGCTGTCCGGTTCGTCCGGCGGAAGGTCGCAATCGTATCATGATCCGGATGCAGGTTCGCCGCCACGAATCGCACCCCGATGTCGCGATATGTCGCCCGCTCGATCCGGCGTGAGGAAAACAACCCGTTCGCATAGCTGAAGATCAGAAGGGCCAGCATCAGGCGCGGATGATACTGCGCCTTGCCTCCCGTGCGCACTGGCACGCAGAACGCACTCATCGGAACCCGCTCAACGGCGGCTACAATGAAATGCGCCATATCATCAGCAGGAAGCCACGACTTCAGATCAGGCGGCAGAAGATACGGCTGAGACCGGTCAAACGGGATGAAGCTGCTCATCACACCACCTTACAATCGCCCCCCTTCACAGGGTACCCCAACCCGACAGGCTGCTAGGGGCTATTCAAACTTCCATATGGTGACGAGACGTCACAAAATCCCTCAGGGGTGCGTCGGGAGGTTAGAGCACTTCGCAACGCGTCTTTCCGTTCCGCCGTTTGATGACAAGGCTGCAGCCCATTCGGCGGAAATCAGAGCTGATCTGGAGCGTAGGGGATGCGTGATCGGCTCATACGATCTGATGATTGTCGGACACGCGCGTAGCAGGGGGCTTGTTGTGATAACCGGCAATCTTTATGAGCTCACGAGAGTTGACGGTTACGGTCTGAAGGCTGGGATTAAGTATAAATTCTTAATATATTAAATATAATTTTTATTACAGATTCATTTATCTACCAATGAAGGTAGATTTATGGGTGATATGTCTTTTCTGTCAGAAAGACAGACTACATTCTATTCTTCTTCTAACCCAGAGTGCCACCGCATTCATCTTCCATCTTGAAAATAGGTATTCGCCTCGGTCAGGGCTGAACATTGTTCGCATATTTTCAACAATCTTCAATGTGCATGCCTATGTAAGATCCACAACCCGTATTCTCGAACTTCGATACGACTTCGACCAGGAAACACGTTCGGACCACAGGCATCCCATAACGCCGTATCCTGCAAGATATCTTTCCCCGTTCGAAATCCTTCGGGTATTGTTATATTATAACGTTCCATATAAGTTTGGCGGATTACAACCGAATGAAGGGTGTCCGTCATGCACGAAAGGCTTCCGATAACGGTTCTTTCCGGCTTTCCCGGAGTAGGAAAAACGACGCTTCTCAACCATGTGCTCAATAACCGTGAGGGCCGCAGAGGCGATGGCAGATAACGAGCGGACCCTGCGGCACGAGATGTGGCGGCGCTACGTGGGTGATGACTGGGCAGCCTTCGATGCTCTTCCCGCCGCGATCCGCAACCGGGTTGCAACACATGCCTATGATGCCTGGTCGGTCAATGTCATGATGCTGTGGCAGCATTACAAACGGCTTTATGGGCGCACGATGCGCGCCGAGCGGGCATTGATCCGGTATCTTGATTATTGCGAGCGGCTGGAGCGAGAAGCGTTTGCCTCGCGCTACAGCGAAGCCTACGGCATGACCCTGCCGCATGATGCGGCAGGCGTGACCGTGCAGAGATGACGCTGGCACCTGAATGCCACCATTCTGGCTTTTCAATTGCCTGTAACAGCCTGTCGGGCTATCTGGCCTGACGGGTCTGCCGCTTTCGTTGCCAGATCATGATGCCCGTTACCACCAGCATGCACACGGCCAGACCCGACAGGCATATGAGAATACGGCCGCCCGGCCCGGCTATCCTGCCGCTATGCCATGGCAACTGCATCTGCATGACCAGATTGCCCGCAGCCCCCCGACCGGGCATGTCACCGGCCGTGATCTGACCGGTTTTCAGATCCACGGTAACCATGGGACTTCCCAGCCCGGAGGGTTCTGTTCCCTGATTGCTGAAAAGGTAGAACATGGCGGTCCCGCCATCCGGGTCCAGCAGCACTGCGGCCGGTTTCTCGCCGCTGCCATGAGCCTGCACGAAACCTGCAGCGAGACCTTCGGCCTGATCAATCGTCACCGGATGGACCGGGAGCCGTGTGTCCGTCATGGGCGGGGCGGTAGGCAGGATGGTCCGGATGACAGGATTGAACACTTCATCCTCAAGTGCCAGCGCCACCCCGCTTATGGCAATGCCCAGCAGGACAACCCATAGCCACAGCGAGACGGCCCGATGCAGGTCAAACGTGATCCGTATGGAAGAACGCCGCAGGCCGATCGCCCATGTCTTGCGCCATTGCCGCCAGAATGCCTGCCGCCATGCAGGCTGGTGCAACGGAAAGGTCAGGAGAAGGCCGACCACGCAGTCAATCGACCACAGCATGGCCGAGATACCCATGACCCACATGCCCATCTGGCCCAGATCAAGGGAATAATGAACGCGGTATATAAAAGACATCAGCGCATGACGGCTCAAGCAGCAGCCTTCGGCCGGGCGCATGCCCTGAATGCGGCCTGTGCCGGGGTCGAGAAAGATTTCGTTTTCAACCGGATCTTTCCTGCCCGCGACCGTTTCGGACGAATAAACCTCGATCGCACGCCCCGCAGGAGGGCGGTAGAGCAGGGCGGTCACCTGCGTTTCAGGGCGCTGCAGCTTCAGCCGTGCCAGCAAGGTTGAAACAGGCAGGAGGCGTGTCGGGGCAGGGGCATGGAACAGATCAGGATTGAGGGCCGCGTCAATTTCCGTGCGGTACACGCTGATGCTTCCCGTAAGCCCCGCAATGAACAGCACACCCGACAGGAGCAGCCCCGTATATCGGTGCAGGCGCACAAGGGCCGGACGAACGGTTTTCAGGGTCAGGACAGCCATCACGCATGGCTTGGCACGCCCGTCAGGGCTGGGCAACAAAAGAAAATAAGACGCGTTCGCATATTTGGCCATCCGGTCTCCCAAACGCCCTGCCGGGGAATGGCATGTCTGACAATCTGGAATGTATCGAAACATCACAGTGCCGTTTTGTTATTGATAATGATTATTATGTTCAGATAAGGAAGGCACGCCTCCGTTCGGGCGCTGATGCACGCTGTCAAGGAACCTTCAGGCCGTGGCCTCGACCGATCACCTTCTGGAAACCTATCTGGCAAACCGGTCGCGTTTCGTGTCCTTAGCCGTATCCATGGTCGGTTGCGCGGCACAAGCTGAGGATATCGTGCAGGATGCGTTTGTTCAGGTCGCATCCGTCAGGCGGCAGGGGATCGTGTTCAACCCTGTTGCGTATCTGACCGCGATCATACGCAATCTGGCGCTGGATCATCTCCGTGCCGCACGCAGGCAAATCCCGACCGAGATCGATCATACCCTGCTGGCTGATACGGGTGCGGGGTCCATATCGCCCGAAGCCCATTGCGGGCACCGGCAGGAACTGCATAGCGTGGCCCATGCCCTGGGCAGCCTGCCGCCACGCACCCGCCGCGCGTTCGAGATGTATCGCATCGGTGGCTACACATTGCAGGAAATCGCGACCGTTCTGGGTGTTTCCACCACGCGTGTGCACAGGATGATCCAGATCGCGCTGGTGGCCTGTGCTACGGCCCTGCCAGACATGGAGCCGTAAAGATTTTTCCCTTACCGTTGAAAAACCGGCCTGTGTTCCGCCCCTATTGCTGGAAATACGTTCAACGCCACGGGCGCGGAACGCAGGGGAGTGAACACGGATGAGCACACAGCCGACCCAAGGCACTGAACGTGCCACGCTGGAAGCCGCCGCCTGGAAAATCCGCCTTAATGAGGCACCGGATGATGAAACGGTACAGGCGGCATGGGCCGCATGGCGCACGCAGGACCCCGACCATGAGCGGGCGTGGCGCCGGATGGAACGCGCCTGGGCCCTTACGGGCCAGATGGTTCCCGTAACGCCCCCGCATGACCGGCCCGCAACACCCCGGCGGCCTGCGGCTGGCAGAACGGCCCCGGCGCGCCCTTTGCGGATTGCGGCGGCCTGCATGCTGCCGGTGGCGGCGAGCCTGCTGGCCTTTGCCACGCCGGACCTCATGTTCCGCCTGCAGGCCGATTATTACACGAAAACCGGCGAAACCCGCACGGTCAGCCTGTCGGATGGAACGGGTGTGACCCTGGGCGGTCATTCCGCCATCGCCGTGCATTATTCGGGCCGGGAACGGGGGGTGACACTGCTGGCCGGGGAAGCGTTTTTCAATGTCGTGCATGACGGAAAACGCAGCTTTGCCGTCAGGGCAGGAAACGTGACGACGCGCGATATCGGCACCACCTTTGATGTGCAGATGGCCGGGCCTCATGTCACTGTTGCCGTGCGCGAGGGGATCGTGAGCGTATCCCGCCAGTCCGACCCCGCCCTGCGCCTGACCGCCGGCCAGACATGGGCGGTCGACCAGCACACGGGGCAGGCCCACCGCGGCACGATCGACCCGGAGGATGTCGGTTCATGGCGGTCAGGGCAGATGGTGCTGAACGACGTGCGGTTTTCTGACGCGGTCGCGGTGCTGGGCCGCTACTATCCAGGCACCATCGTGATCCGTGATCTTGAGCACGACACCATCCCGGTAGGGGGCGTGTATGACCTGCATCACCCCAGGGAGGCGCTGGAAGCCCTGTGCGCGCTGCATGGGGGCAGGCTTGTCACGCTCCCTGCAGGCTTCACCCTGGTGCTGGCGGACCACAAAGCCCCCTGATGGGCCCACACGGGCAAGCAGGCCACGCACAACCGCCACCGCAGCGCTTTTTTTCAGGGGACCGCTAAAAAAGTTTCACCCACACGTTAAAAAAAAATCGTCTCAACGGACATGGATATACGCGAATGCAATTCGTTTGCATTTTCTGCCAACCGTACCGCCCGTGAGACCCGACCATGCCGTGTGTTCTTCTGCCGTGCCGCCGCAATCGCATCCGGCCCTCCCGATCCAGCCTGCTTACGGGCACGTCCGCCCTGCTGTTCGTCATGTGGGCCGCTGCGGGGCATCATGCCGCGGCCGCACCGGTGGGGGGCAGCGTGGCCAGCCTGCCATCATCGGCACAGCCCTTCAGCATTCCCGCCCAGCCACTAGGCCGGGCCCTTGCCGCCTTTGGCGCGCAGACAGGCATGCAGATCGCGTTTGACAGCGCCACGATAGCGGGCGCACGCTCAGGGGTGGTGAGCGGACAGATGACAGCGGAGCAGGCGCTATCCGGCCTTCTGGCGGGCACGGGCATCAGTTACCACAGAACCGGGGCGCATTCCGTCTCGCTCATCCGTGCGCCTGCCGCCATTACTCTTGATCCGGTGCGGGTGGAAGGGCAGGGGAACGGGGGCGGCAGAAAAGGCTGGAAAGAAGAGCAGATTGCCGTTTACGCCACATCGGGGCGGGCCGGGCTTGTGCCCAAGAATTCGAGCGCCGCCACCAAGACCGACACGCCCCTGATCGAAACCCCGGAATCCGTATCCGTCGTAACCCGCGCACAGATGGACCAGCAGAACGCCCGCACCATAGCTGAGGCCCTGCGCTATAATGCCGGTGTGTCGGGCGATGTGGCGTCGGGCTACACCACGCGGTTCGACATGGTGGAAATCCGCGGCTTTCAGGGTGCTGCAGGCGCGGATGAGTTTGTTGACAATTTGCGCCTGTTCAACGGCGCGTACTACGCCACCCAACAGATCGATCCCTACCTGCTGGACCGGATCGATATCCTCAAGGGGCCGCCTTCAGTCCTGTACGGGCAGTCCAATCCCGGGGGCGCCATCGTGCTGACCACAAAGCAGCCGACGGCAGTACCCGTCCACTCCATCTCTGTCGAGGGCGGAACATACGGCTACGTGCGCGGCACTGCCGATTTTGGCGGGCGGATCGACTGTGATGGCAAGTGGCTGTACCGCGTGGCGGCAACCGCCACCACATCGGGCACGCAGGACGAACACACCCGCAACGAACGCTTTGGCGTCCTGCCATCGCTGACATGGACCCCCAATGACCGCCTGACCATGACGCTGTCCGCCTTCTGGCAGCGCGACCCGCGTGGCGGCAATTTTGATACCGCGCCGCTGGAAGGCACCATCCTGCCCAACCCGAATGGCAAGATTTCGGACCATTTCTACCCCGGCGACCCGAATTTCGAGACCTACAAGCGTACCCAGACGGCGGTGAACTACCGCCTGAGCTATCAGATTGCGCCCAACTGGACGTTCAAATCATTTGCCCGTTACGCGAATGTGGGGGCGTTTTTCCGGCAGGTGTCCTCAGGCGGGATGCTCGATGATGACAACCGCACGCTGGAGCGTGCCGCCTACGGGTCGGAGGAGCATTTCGACACGATCACGGTGGAGGAACAGATCCTTGGCCATTTCCGCACAGGGCCGGTCAAACACAACGTGATCATTGGTGGCAACTGGCAGAATATCCGTGATTCCGCCAACCTGTATTACGGCGATGCGCCGTCGTTGGACGTCTTTTCCCCCACGTACGGGCAGAGCATCGGCAAGCTGGACCTGTATGAAGCCCAGAGCATCACCACCAATCAGGAAGGCATATATGGCGAGGACCAGATGACATGGGGCCACCTGCATGTGCAGGGCGGCGTGCGCCACGACTGGTCCACCATCGACACCCGCGACCAGACCGATGGAGGCGGCAGCTTCAACCAATCGGACCAGGCCACGACGTGGCGCGGCGGCATCCTGTATGCCTTCCCCATCGGGCTTTCACCCTATTTCCATTACGCGGAATCCTTTCAGCCCGCGAACAACCTGTCCTTCAACGGCACGCCGTTCAAACCCACGCGGGGGCGGCAGTTTGAAGTAGGGCTGAAATACCAGCCGCATGGCTTCAACGGGTTTTTCACGGCCGCACTGTATGACCTCAAGCAGAGCAACGTGCTGGTCACCGATCCGGTCCATATCGATTTCTATACCCAGACCGGCGGCATCCGCTCACGCGGGATCGAACTCGAAGCCCATGTGGACCTGACCCGCAACCTGAACATCATCGCGGCCTATACCTATCAGGATGTGGCCTATACGCGCGGCAGTGGCGACCTGACCGGCGAGCGCCCGATTGCGGTGCCCAAGCAGACATTCTCGGTCTGGGGGCATTATGACCTGCGCAACGGCCCATTGCGCGGGCTGGGGTTTGGCGCGGGCGTGCGCTACAACGGCAATACGCTGGTGGACAACACGCTGGAATATGTAACCCCCAGCTATGTGCTGGTGGATGCGCAGGCACAGTATTCACTCGATGCCGTAGCCCCACGAATGAAGGGCATGCTGTTTCAGGTCACCGCACAGAATCTGCTCAACCAGCGGTACTATCCCAGCTGCGCGGGGGCCGATACCGGCTGCTATATCGGCGCGAACCGCAATGTGATCGGCAAGGTGACGTATAGCTGGTAGTAACTGTAAATATTGACCATCAGTTATGCGATTATCGCATGATGCAGCGAAGGTATCCCATACAGACGATCCATCCCGGCAGGAAATAACAGCGCGCGGCAACCGTTGTCCGATATTTTTGGACGGTTTTACGCAACACACTGATTTACCTACACTTTCCCAAGAACTCAGAAAGCATGTCGCATGTGTCCCTACAGGGGCATACGAAACACCGACTACATCATACGCAACTTGAACATGCAAATAATTATTATTACAGGACATGAAAACAGCAGGAGATACGACGCACGGCAAGGCAAAGCCCCGTGCGTCGATCTCCTTGGAGGCGGTGCCCGTGTCCTACGCGGACAAGATTTTTCTGGAAGTTCTTGAAAGCAACAGACGCCATCTTGTCGCGCTGGCGGCACGTGTTGTGGGCTGCGCATGGTGGGGCGAGGAAATCATGCAGGACGCCTATATCCGCATCATCCGCGCCGGGGCCGCGCCACAGGACATCCAGCCCCCGCAGGGTTACCTGAACGGGTGATTTTTCGCCTCGCCATTGATGCACGCCGGGCAAAAGCCGTTGAACGTGCCTATGCGCAGGCCATCAGTTCTCCCGACAGGCGAACCACATGCACTGACGTAGGGGACGTGGATATCCCACGCGCCGATGCCATCGAAATCCTGACGCCCGAACGCCAACTGGCCAGCCAGGATGAACTCCGCCGCGTGCTGGCCTGCCTTGACGGCCTGCCCCCGCGCACCCGTCGCGCTTTTGAACTGAGCCAGCTCTATGGCCATAAACAGCGTGAAGTGGCCGAGATCCTCGGTGTCAGTTCTCCGCGCGTGCATGCCATGCCCCGGCAGGCTTTCCAGCGGATTACCGAGCAGCTTGGTGAAGAATGAATTCCCACCTGCCGGTGTTAATTTCCATGCCGTTCAATCGTCAGACAGAAAGGGAGATGTGAAAGCGCATGTCCTGCCTGCAAAGTATTATGGGCCCATGACCGACATTCCCCCGCCTGACGCTGCCGATACGGCCCTTTCGTTCCTTCTCCGTGTGCAGGCTGATCCCGCGCATGAACGGGCATGGCAGCAGGCATTGCGGGTCCGCCTGCTTGGCCAGATGGCCCTGCAGGGTGCGACACAGGCACAGTCCCTATCAAAGCCCACGCCCGATAACCCTGCCTGCGGCTCAGCAGGTTCCCGATACGGTAGACGTATCCGGCATCCGCATCGGTCCGTGAACTGATCCATGTCTTATGTCCATTCTGAATGGAAATGATCAGTGTTCATGTCGCATATACAGTAAAGTCGCGGCATAGAGTCAGACGGCTGCGCGAGAGTTCGTGACGGGATGAGAAGAGGGGAGGGAGGCTCGCCTGCGCCCGTCATGAAGTTTACCGTCATGACGATCCGAATGCCCGGATCAGACAGGACCCTGGCTGATCCGTTAAAGCCGATGTTCGGTATTTCTGCCTCATCAGTCAGGCAGTCGGCCTGCAATCAGAAAACTCGGAGCAGGACATCCGGCACAACCGTTTTCCAGACGGCTGGGGCATTCAAAATCTGATATCGTTCAAACTGCACGGACGACAGCACCTCGCGCCTGACGTAGCTTTGTGCCCTGTATTTTATAATATTTCGATGTAATAAAACACGTTCTGCCAGGTTACCTGATGTGCCTTGCAGATTCGTCGTTAGATGCGATGGCGCTTTATAAAGCATAAAAACTCTCTGACACAGCATTTATGTTGTAATTAACATGATATCTGATCGTGTATTCCAGCTTGTAAGCCTTTATGAAAATACTCGGTCCAACTTACCCCGTAATAATTCCTTACTTGTTATTGGTAACAGCCCGATAGATAGTAGCTTTATGCACACCAAAACGGGCTGCAACTTCTGAAATGGAGAGGTTCTCGTCACGGACAAGCTTTCGTATCGTCGCAATCTGCTCTGCACTGAGCTTGGCTGGCCGACCAAGATGGACACCCCGTTCCTTGGCCCGTTTCCTACCCGTTTCCGTGAGGTTCCGGCTTAATGCGCGTTCAAATTCAGCAATGCCGGCAAAAACACCAAGAATCATTTTCCCATAGGGAACGGTAGTATCGGCCCAGGGTTCACACAGGGAGCGCAGTCCCGCCCCTTTTTCACGAAGTCGATCGGCCACCTCCAGCAGGTGGGGCGTTGACCAGGCAAGACGGTCCAGAGAATAGACAACCAAAGTATCGTCAGAAGAAAGTTCCGTCAGGACGTCCCTCAGAATGGGCCAGTCCCGGCTCATTGTAGGAACTTTTCCTCATATATTTTTTGACAACCCGCCTTTCGGAGTGCTTCTACCTGATGGAGAAGCGTCTCTTCTTCCGAATTTTCGCGCGCGTACCCGATCAGCATCATATTATTCGTTTATATTGGCACATCAGCCTTATTTTATAGACGATTGCGCGAATGCATAGCCAGCATTTTTTTTGTTTTCAAATGACGGGTCTTATGCAAAAATGAATTCCGTTACGTCCTCATCACCTCCACCATCATGCGGTTTCACATCGGGCAGAAAGGCCACGCCACAAATATTTCATATTTTGGCCCAATAGCCAGCAGTCAGAAAACCCGAAACTTCCTTGCTGGTGCGAGTATTTTTGAGACAGGCGATACATATGAAAATGGCAACAGACAATGGCTGCTCCCTTGTAGTCCGTACGAATGAGACCGCGGTCAGAAACGGCTTTTTCAACTGGAACAACGTGATTGAGGTTGTAAACAGATCACTTCCCCTTTCACGCAGGTCGGACCTGTCTTCCTATCGCTTCGTCATAGGATCACGGGCCTGGGTCCGCACGAACCTGACAGATCTGGCCCGGTGGAGCAGTTGGGAATACGTCCTGCAGGGGGGAACGCTGGAAATCGACAGTTTTGGCCCTTTTCAGGTTCTGTGGCTGCACCTGATTATTGATCAGGCGGGGGGAGAAATCATTTTCGGCCCCAAGCATTCCGAAGCCGGCCTTATCCTGATCGACATCACATTTGGCAGCCCGGACCGCGCCGCACCATTCAGCCTGATATTCCGCGGCAACGAGACCCTGACGGCATCCTATGATTCCGATACCCGCATCACGCTGGTCGGACTGCTTGCGGGATGTGGGGCGGAACGGGACTGCGCGGCATGGGCGGTCGTGCGCTGTGATGGGGACCCCTACGGGCTCTCCCGTCCTGAAAACTGGCAGCAGGGAGGAGAAGGGACAGACACGCCCCCGCTTTTCCTCAAACGCTATCGGACACAGACCCCCCAGAACGGTATCGTCATCCATTTACCTCCCACAACACAACAAACAGGCAGACCAGACTAATGGGCGAACGACAGACCTATCCCATTCCGGACAAACTGCTGGAAAGCATTGATACGGGTATCCTGCTTGTCAGCAATGATAACACAATCATCTTTGCCAATGATAACGCGGCCCGTATCTGGGGTGGCCCCACGCCCGGACTGGTCGGCCGGAAACTCGATATTCTCTTTCCCGCCGGGACAGACATCCTGCCCTGTATCTTTGGTGAGAACCTGACGAATGTCGCGCTGTGCCCATCCGGCGTATCCGGGGGTAAGGTCTGTCGTTCCATTACGGAAAACCACCATTATCTGACCTTGCTGCGACATGACGGCATGGCGTTTTCTGCCGAGATGTCCGTGGCACGGACCGAGGGGGCGGGACAGCAGGTGTTTGTCATTTCCCTGCGCGACGTGACACGGGATCTGTCCCGACGTGAACAGGACCTACAGTATGCCACCATCGTACAACGCAATGCATGCGGCATCCTGATACTGGACAGCCAATGCCGCATTATCTACGCCAATGCAGCGGCGGCCCGGTTTTCGGGCATCGGTGCCGAGGGTATGGAAGGGGCTGATTTCTCGGCCTTTCTGTCCGGGCAGCAGGGCGATATTGCAACATTACAGGCCTTTCGCCGTCGTCTGCAGCGCTGCCGGCCCTTTGAACTGGAAATCCATTCCCGCACCGACACAGGCCAGGACATCTGGCTTCTGGCAACCGTAACGCCCTTATGCAGCCCCTATGAGGAACTGCACGAAGTGATCGTGGTGCTGAATGATATTACGGGCAGCGAGCAGATAAAGGCGCTGCAGAAGGATATGATGGGGGCACTGACCAGCAACCTGTCCTTCAACGAAATCCTTGGCTTGATGTGCCGCCAGATTGAACGTATCGCCCCGGATGTCGTAACGCAGATCGTGGCCGTGGATGATGAACAGCGCATGCACCCTGTAGCGCGCGCACGGCTGCCCGCACAGATTGCCGAAGTCTGCGCTGACCTGCAGATAGGCCCCGAGGTCGGGTCATGCGGCACGGCACTATTCACCGGCATGGAAGTGGTTACACCAGACATTGAAGCCGATCCGAAATGGAAGGGGTTCTGGCAGTTTGTCGTCCCGCATGGCCTCATGGCCTGCTGGTCGGTGCCGATCCTGCTGCGTGACGGCCGGGTAGGCGGCAGCTTGGCTTTCTATTTCCGTGCCAAGCGCGCACCGGGCAGATGGCACCGGCGGATTGCTGATGCCTGCCTGCATCTATGCGCGCTTGCCATCGAACAGCAGCGCTCGCGTGAGGATATCGCGCGGCTTACGCAGTATGACACCCTGACGGGCCTGCCCAATCGGACCGGGTTGCGGCACGGTATCAGGCGGCGGGCGGCACGCGCGCGGCATGAAAACCTGCTGGCCCTGATCATCAACCTGGATCGGTTCCGGGCCATCAATAACGGACTGGGACGCCCGGCAGGCAACATGTTGCTAGCTGCGTTGGCCCGGCGGCTATCCGGCCTCATTTCCAGTGATGACCTGCTGGCCCGCAGCGGGGGAGACGAATTCACCCTGATCACGACCGGTGGGGTGGAACGGGCCACGGCACTGGCCGATGCCATCATGAAAGCCGTAGCGGAGCCGGTCGTGATTGACGAGGTTCCTGTTACCATTACGGCCAGTATCGGCATTGCGGATAATGACGGCGGCCGGCGGGAGACGGAAATACTCATGCAGCAGGCAGAAACGGCCCTGTCGCAGGCGAAGAATGCCGACTGTAACTGCTACCGTTTCTTCAGCGAGGAAATGAACCGGCAGGCGGCGGACCAGATCCTGCTGGGCAACGCGCTGAAGGAGGCAATCAGGACGGACCAGCTCTATCTGGTATACCAGCCGCAGGTCCATGCCGCGACCGGCCGGCTGGAAGGGGTGGAAGCCCTGGCACGATGGACCGATCCTGCCCTGGGCATGATATCACCGGGCCGTTTTATCCCCCTGGCGGAAGAAACCGGACAGATCGAGGCAATCGGGCTGTGGTCACTGCAGACGGCCTGTCGACAGATGGCCCTATGGATGCAGGCAGGGGTGGACGTTCCGGTCGTATCGGTCAACATATCCGCGTTGCATTTCAGAAATCCCGACCTGCCACGCCTGATTGGCGAGATTCTGCACGAAAGTGGCATTCCCCCATATCGTCTGACCATCGAACTGACGGAAAGTGCGATGATAGAAAATTACGATCAGACCCTCATCGCCGCTCAGGCGATCCGGGCCATGGGCATCGGGCTCTCCATGGATGACTTCGGAACCGGTTTTTCCAGCCTGTCGAACCTTGCAAACCTGCCACTTAACGAGCTCAAGATTGACCGGAGCTTCATGGATGGCTTTGAACCGACGGGCAAGGTTCACTCTGTGGTCACCGCCATCATCCGTATCGGGCGGAGCCTGGGCATGACCGTGGTGGCGGAGGGCGTGGAAACGCAGGCACAGCTTGACCTGCTCCGGCAGATCAACTGCGACGTGATACAGGGATATTTCTTTTCCAGGCCCCTGGATGCGCGGGATCTTGAAGCATGGCTGCAGGCGCCCCCCGATACCGGGTGCTCACAGCCCGGCAGCCAGCATGATGCTGCATGAGACGGACATTAATAGCGGCGTGACGAAGGGGAGACGCTCCCCGGTTACCAATTCTTTACAATAAAAGCCTTCTTATCGGATTTGGAGCTTTATCTGTTGCAGGACCGGACATGACACGTGCACACCGCAATCCAGATTTCCCCGCAGATAGAGATGCCACCCTGTGGCAGAAACTATGCGGCGAGCCTGCCGCGGATGATCCCGTTGCGCAGATGCTTGTGGCAAGTGGCCTACCCGTAATGCATGGCATTATCTTGCCAGTTGGTACAGACGAACGTGTGGAGATTGACCACATATTTGCCAGCGCAGACGGGTTGCATACCTTACATGCTAAACATTACATCGCGTGGATCAATGCGCCTTCTCCCGAAAAAGAAATCCGGTCGCAGGGTGGGGCTGGAAATTTTGCCTATAATAATGATTTCCTGCAAAGTTTCCTGAAACTGGCAGAGGTCGTCAGCACCACCATAAATGATCCATTACCGACACAGGACGGAACCCCCGTTCCCGTGACGGGCCATTTCCTGCTCCCCTACAAGGTGCCACTGATGGCCCCCCTGCAGGACCATGCCCTTCTCCTCCCGGAACTGGAAAGCATGCTGAATACCTTGGCCGGCAAGGGCACCATTCCTGCCAAATATGGCGAGGCGTGGTGTCATATTGAAACAGTACATCATAAATATGTAGTCGCATCGTCACAGATACAGAATCGAAGTCCCTTCTGAACTTTCCTTGTCTACGCAGCAGATAGGATTCACTAAAAAAAATTCTGATACTCTGCCGTACCTGGAAAGGCTATTATTAGGATAGCAGATGTCGTACGTACCCCTGTTAAAAAGAATGGACTGGTCCGATACTTCCCGGATGAACAGTCTTGCGCAAGAGTTCAAGACAGCCAGGCCATTTCCACATCTGGTCATGGACGGAATGTTCTGTGATTCCCTGCTGAACGAAGCGTTGCAGGCCTTTAATCTCGATCACGTAAACAATGTAAATGTATTCCAGAACCAGCTTCAGTCAAAGCGCTCGACTAGCACACAATCCGTCATGCCTGCTGCAATACAACGATATTTTGATATTGTGAACGGTGCACCGTTCCTCCGGCTACTGACCAGATTGACAGGAATCATGAATCTGCTTCCCGACCCTTATCTTTATGGGGGCGGCATGCACGAAGTCGCGGGGCAGGGACATTTTCAGGTTCATACCGATTTTCGTTATCACCCCCATACGTGTCTTGAAAATCGCCTGGCTTTGCTGACTTACCTCAATCATGACTGGAAGCCAGAATATGGCGGCCTACTGGAACTATGGCAGAAAAATCCAACCCGACCTATCAGAAAAATTGTTCCCCAGTTTGGGCGCAGCGTTCTCATGCTCCAGTCGCCTGATTCATGGCATGGACACCCCCAGGGCGCGCAAGAAGGGTATCTACGGCGGACACTCATTACATATTTTTATACGGCACCAAAAATAAAAGCCGACAGGACGGCAAACAGCACGATCTATCTATCCAACAGCAGACAATCGACCATGCAGATGGCAGAAATATTCATGCGGAACATACTTCCACATTTTGTTATTGATACAGCAAGATGGATGCGGCACAGAAAAAGTAAACAAAACTTTAAATAAAATTTTAATTTAGGGTCATATCTTACAAATTATCTTTAAGCCTGTAGTCATTGGATGGCTCGCTCGAACTGTCAGGTCGTTCAGAATGTGCCCAGCATATTCGCGATGCCGCCAGTAATTGAACTTGTAGCGGGTAGGACCGGATCGATCAGGCCGAGCCGGACAACCTGCATGCCAAGATGAAGGCGGTCCTGTTCCTGCTGAATATCAAGAAGAACCGGGGCACCTGCCCTCGCGTCGAGCGGGCGCGGCAGAACTTGCTGCGACGGAGGCAGGTCATGCCGCTGAGGGAGAAGAAGATGAGGAAGCGTGAGTTGATCGTGTAGAAAACTAGGCGGTTTCGGGTGGAGCGACCTATAACTTACACCGGATGCCAGCTTGATAATTGACGCCGGGCCATATCCATAAACTTTTCCTTTTCATCTTCTGTAGCGCCACCGGATGTCAAATTCGACGCGACCTCCCATTTTCGAAATGGATAGCGTTGTGAGAACAGTTTCTTTGCGAGGTATTCAATATCACCGTCGCGGATAAACAATTTACTACTCCTCTTAAAATTTTATTTATTTGTTTCAATATTAATTATTATTTCTGTGATGGAGAGCGAGTTATCAGTCTGTGTTAGGCCGCACCTTCTCGCTTCTTCGCGCAGAAACGATAACGCGGCTTTGATATCATTTGCTTTCGTTTTCGTATCTTCATTCATATTGTTATGCTGCATTCTGGTGCTCAATGCTGTCATTATTGAGGACGCGGTTACGGCTTCGATCATGGATACGCCCTCTTGCTGTTGGGTAAGAGGATTATTCATGAAAATCGACAGTCAGGTTACCTGTCAGGTCTGACAGGTTTTACAGTTCAATCAGACCGGCGCAGATGGCCTTCACCACACCCATGATACGATTTGTACATTTCAGCTTCAGCAGTGCATTGTTAATATGGAAATTAACGGTTCTCTCACTGACACCAACAATCATCCCGGTTTCCCATGAGCTTTTACCCTTGGCTGTCCATCTCAGACATTCTTTTTCACGCGGGGTAAGAATAGGGTCCAACACATCTGCCGGTTCATCCAGCTTTTTATAACTGGCAATGAAAAAATTAGATAAGGCACGCAGATAAATTTCAACTTCTTGATCTACGTTTTTGTCTGTAAATGCAAAACATATGGCATAAACCAATCTGTCATGTGTATGGAATGGTATTGTCATTCCTTTTTTTATACCGAATTCTGATACATCCCTGATTATCTTTTTTTCTTTTTGGTTTATATTGTGAATTTCATGCCAGAAATACGGATGACTCATAAATCTAGATTTTTTTATTATTGGATCAGAACTTATGTAATCATTCTCAATATAAAAATTTACCCATGCCTCTGGGTAGCCGACATGTATAAAATTTTCCTTAGGATCTTCAGTCCTATTTAATTCCACAATGGTTATATGGACGCCGCCAACGGTCAAGGCGGCGTCAAGGTAGGCGGTTAGAAGATCGTGTTTAGTGCTTGCGTTCTCGAAGTCATGCAGCTTCGATAGGAGGTCGATTGTTAATCCCGCCATCTATTGCGTTGCCCCATGATGCCATTCAAGGATAAGCCTAAATTATATGATATCCTTATTCTATATATTTATGACCGCACCCATCATTATGGTAGCTTGGCTCACTTTTGAGGCCGGAAGCCAGATCATTCCATTCTGCCCCGGCGACACTGTGTTGTGGTTCAACCAGAACACCCACATTTATCACCTGCTGGGCGACAGCTGATATGGCCTCACCAAACACGGCGCTTATGAGTGCGAGCGGTACCGGGCCGCAAGCCGAGTGACGTGCCCCCCGAAAATGTGCCCATTTGAAAGTAGAGGCCGATCGATAAGAATACGGACGGATGAAACGCAGTCGCTATACGGAAGAGCAGATCATGGGGATCCTGAAGGAACAGGAATCTGGTCTGAAGGTCTCTGATCTTTGCCGAAAACACGGGATCAGTGACGCGACCTTCTAATGGAAAACCCGCCATGGAGGTCTTGAGGTGTCCGAGGCCAAACGGCTGAAGGCGCAGGAAAGTGAAAACAGTCGCCTGAAACGTCTTCTGGCAGATGCCATGCTGGATAATGCAGCGCTAAAGGAAATTGTTGAAAAAAGTGGTGACGCCTGCTGCTTCGCGGCAGGCGGTCCGACACATTCAGGAGGCTCTGGCCCGTAGTGAACGCCGTGCCTGTGCCCTTTCTAGGCTCAGGACTCATTCTTTGAGATAGAAGATGAAGCTCTTGCTGCGATGTGGATTGCAGACATGAATGTATGAGCGCAGCGGTCGTATCTGGTCGCACTGGGTCACAAAGCGCAGCGGGCGATGTGTCCGGTTTATATTGCAGGCCTGATCGGACCTGGTGACCGCACGAGCGTGCAGCCCATGGCTGCACGCAATGGCGATATCCCTTATGACCGACTGCATCATTTCGTCAGTGCCGGTGTGTGGGACAGTGCGCCACTTGAGGCTGCTCTGTGGCATCATGCTGACCATCTGGTGGGCGGCGAGCGTTCGTGGATGATCATTGATGATACCTCCCTTCCCAAGAAGGGAGAACATTCTGTTGGCGTGGCGCCCCAAGATGCTTCGACCCTGGGCAAGAAAGCAAATTGTCAGACATTGGTGTCCGTGACACTGGCTTCGAGTGAGAAGTGCCACTGATGTTGTCACCCCGTCTGTTCCGGCCCGACATCTGGACAGCGGATCCGGCATGTGTGAAGCGGGCCGGTATTCCACTGGAACATCAGGGCTCCAGGACCAAACCGGAGATGGCTATCGAAAAGATTGATCGCCTCTGTGCCGCAGGTGTCCGTTTTGGCTGTGTTCTTGCGGATGCCGGTTATGCCTGTCTGCCCGGTTCCGTCAGGCTCTGAGCGTGCGGAACCTGCGCTGGGCAGTCGGGATACCACGTCATCAGAAAGTCTATTCCCCCGATGTGGAGCTGGTTTTCCCGGCCAGAAAGCGCGGCCCATCCCGGATACATCCGGTACCGGAACAGCAATCCGTTCCTGCCCATAAGATACTGGAAACTGCAACATGGCGCAGGGTCAACTGGCGTCGTGGGACCAAACGCTGGCCGGACGACCCAGCATATGCCCGGGGATGAAGTCTGGCTGATTGGCGAGCACCGTTCCACCGGTATCTGTCCAACCTGTCTGCCGACACCTCCCTCAGGCTACTGCCGCTGCGATCAAGGCCCGATGGGTTTGCGAACAGGCGCATCAGCAACTCAAGGAGGAACTGGGCCTCGATCACTTTGAGGGGCGATCATGGGCAGGCCTGCACTGGCACGCCCTGATGCCCATGATGGCCTACGCCTTTCTCCACTCCCGGCGCCTCACGGCGGTCGGACGGGAAAAAAGAGTCACCGGCCCACCACCACAGCCCAGTCTGCCAGCAATACGACAGGCCATTCTTGATCGCATCCTGCGACCACCTATCGGGCAATGCCCGCACTGTGGAAACCTTCTACTCCAGACCCCAAAACGTATTCTGCCAAAGTAGTGCTTGCCTGTGTTAGAGACCTGCCTCTCCCATAAAAACTGCTACAATCTTGCGATAGGTCCGTTGCACAAAGCTGGTGGCGGTGGCGTGGATTCGTACCATCCCCATCATGCGCCGTTTTAGCTGTGGCAGTGGCCGATCGGGCAGGACAATAACCTGATAGACCGTTTCTTCCGGCACCATTGCGTGACTGGTTTCGTCCTTATGTGCCTTGATGTGGCCGCCATAGGGCGATGCCTGTTCCAGAGCATCAATTTCAGGAACCGATGCGACCGAGATCGACTGCACATGCCCTGTTATCCGCGCAGTATCAGGGCTATCGGCTATAAAACTGGCCTGTGCGCCGGGTTGTATGAAGCCTATATCCGTTTCATGCACGTATGCCTCGATGGCAGGGTGCCCCGGCGTGATGACCGAGCCGATATAGTCATGCTGTTTCAGCGTATCACCCGCATGGATTTCCGGTGGAACATCGACTAGCATGCCAGCAAAGGGGGCGCGGATGGTCAACTGTCTTATCGCGGCTTCAGCACGCAGGCGTTCGGCGGTTTCATGCTCGATTTTGTCACGTGTATCATCCAGCGAGGCCGTATCTTCTGCACCAAACATCCGTTCCGACAGCGTGGCGTCCAGTGTTGTCAGCCGTGCGATTGAAACCGCACGGTCATGGTCAAGCTGGGGGGAGCGCAGTTCTACCACGGCCTCGCCTGCCTGTACCACGCTGCCCGTAGGGAGCAGGCGCACCACCACGCCCGGGTCGTGTGTATAAAGCATGCTCTGCCCTTCCGCCCGCAATACGGCAGGCGCGCGGATGGAATGACTCCATGGAAATACAAGGAGTGCAAGCAGTATGACAAAACCCACGCCCGTAACATGCACGCGGCGGCTGCCAGGTGCATGCAGGGCCTGCTGTGCCCATTGCGCCAGCTCTCCCATGATGGGTCGGGCAACGAAAAACCAGATTTCAATTCCCATCAGAACCACGCCCAGCGCGGGAAAGACCGCATGATAGACAACCAGCGCAATGCCGGTGAACAGAAAGAAACGGTAAAGCCATGTGGCAAGGCTGTAGCCTACCAGCATGATGCCCCTGCGTGCGGGAAAGACCTCAGGTGGAGGCGTGTCCATACCAAACAGGAACCTGCGGGTGCGCCAGCGTGTCCATGCAAATGCACGCTCCTGCAGGTTGGGAATACCCATCAGGTCAGAGAGGATATAATACCCGTCAAACCGCATCAGCGGGCTGAGATTGACCGATAGGGTCAAAATCCATGTTGAACTGCTTAACGTGAACAGGCCATCACGCAGCGGCCCGTCGGGTACAATGCTCCAGATAATGGTGGCCAGCGTAGCCAGCATGATTTCGGCCACCATGCCGGCACAGTCGATCACCAGCCGGTCACGCGCACGGACCAGTCGCCATGCATCGGTTGTATCGGTCCATAAAACGGGGCACAGGACCAGAAAGGCGACCCCCATGGCTGGCACCCGGCAGCCAAAATGTCGTGCCGCAATGCCGTGGCCCAGTTCATGCACCGTCTTGCTTAATGTCAGCGCCAGCGCAATCCCGATCGCGCCCTGTGGGGTGACGAGATGCATGAACCCCGCAGCATACAGGCTCCATTGCTGCATGACCAGCACGACCGCCAGCCCCACCGCCATTACAAGCCCGGCACAAAACGGGCGGGTAAAAAGCCAATTTGTAAACGGCACGCAGCGTTTGAGAACTGGATCGGGATTGCACAACCTGACCCGCAGGAACAGGTAATGATGCAGGATCCATGACAGCAATGGCGGCCTGCGTGCCTGCCGGGCCAGCAGGGCACTGTCCACGCTGGTCTGCGCCGTGGTCAGCCCTCCCTGCCGCAGGAAGGCGGCAAGGGCCGTGACATCGGCAGGCTGTGCATCAAACGTGGTCTGCTCACGCACAACGCGAGCAATCGTGTTCGGGTCAGCCAGGTCCCAGCGTTGCAGGATTTCCATTTCCATGCTGCCAAGGCGCACGTAACGGTGGCGGGCAGGGTCATAGAGTGTCCATGTCGGCGCGCCGCTTACAACGGGGCCTTGCAACAGTTCCAGGTCATCACGCAGGGCGGGCCAGGGGGCAGGTGCATTCATGCTCCGCCCCCCGGGCCAGCTAAAAGGAAAGCCATTGCCGTATTACGCCCAGCGGTTTGCGCAGGGCCCACAGCAACAGCATGTGTCGTGGGCCATAGATGCGTGCCGTGCCGCGCAGGCCAAGGCGGATGTCGCTGTTCATGTCGGCACGCAGGGTATAGGCCAGTGTGCCCGCAGGCGTGGGCGTGCTTGCGTAGGAGGTAAAGACCAGATGCCCTTGTGTCGGATGATCGGGATGCACATTATCAAAAAAACGCACGCGTGCATCGGGCGCGAAGTGTGCAGCTTCGGTTGTGGACAGGCGGATCTCGATCCGGCGAGACAGGGCAGGGGCGACCATGAGGATACGCTCGCCTGCTTCGACCGGACGGCCCACCCACTCTGAGGGATCGTTATAAAGTGCCAGTCCGTCTATCGGGGCGGTCAGGGTAGCGCGGTGCAGCAGTTCGCTCTGGTAGCGCATCTGGGCGGCTTCCTCGTCGATACGGCCTTTGAGTTCACCAGCCTGCGCGCGGGCCTTGGCATCGAGCATGCCTGCCTGAATGGCTTCATCATATTGGGTCCGGGCCACTTCCAGCGCCTTGCGGGCCACCTGGTACTGGCTTTCAAGCTGCGCGCGCTCCAGTTCCACCATCGGTGTGCCCGCATGCACTGCGGTATTGGGGGCGACATCAAGCTGGTGGACAATACCGGCAAAGGGTGCACGCACATAGGCAGGGGCAACAGGCACGACCTCGGCCGGGGCCAGAACCCATGAATGTACCGGGTAGAACGCCACAAGCAGTGCGGCCGCGAGTATGGCACCGACCCGCCGGCGTAAGCGTGTATCGCGTGGTCCGGGCGGTTGGGCGGCGATAAGCTGCCGGCTTTCCGCATATTCGCCGCCAATCATGCACAGGGCCTGAATATCGGGCTGTGTCCACGCATCCGGCCGCGCAACAAGCAGCGTGCCGACGCGGCCATGCCGCCCGGCCAGCGGAATAAGCACGGCGTGTGGGGCCATCCATTGCGCCCATTCATCGCGCAGTGCGGCGGGCAGGGCCGCGACATCAATGGTCGTGGGCTCCCTCAGGAGCGTGATGCTGCCGAATACCTGGCTCAGCCAGCGCACATAGGGGGCGGCGGGATCGAACACCGCCGTGCCGGATATGGCGGTAATCCCTGCCTTATCGGTGCGGTACAGGGCTGCCTGCTGATAGGGAAGAAGATTATGGCTCTCGTTGACCAGCACGAAATCCAGCTCATCGGGCGTGCAGGTCCGCAGGCGTTCGCATAGATGCACAAGGGCCGACAGCCGCAGCAACGCAGCCTGCCGTCCCTGCTGCGTGCGTGCAGGATCAGGCGTGGTCATGATCTGTCAACCAGTTGGCCTTACTGGCCAAACCGGGCTTCGCCCGTCATGCCCGGCAGCAGGTTCGGGGCAGGTTGCGTCAGTTTGCCATACACCTTGATGGTTTTGCTGACCGGGTCCACCTTGCCCGAAAGGCGGCTGACGCTTGCCGTATAAGTGGCATCCGTCTCCAGTATGTGAACCTTGAACGGCGTGCCGGGCTGCAGGTGGGGCAGTTCCATCGATGAGACGATCATGGACAGTTCAAGCGAAGTATCATCCAGTATTTCCAGCATGGGGGTTCCGGCTGAAAGATACTGGTAATTATGCACCATGGTATTGGAGACACGCCCGTCAAACGGGGCCTCGATCACACACTGGGCCACAACGGCACTGGCCATTTCCAGGTCCGCATTGGCTGCCTGTTCATCAGCCGCGGCCGAGCGCAGGTCCGATACACTCCACTGCCCGAGCGCCTTCATCTTGTTCTGCACATCGAGCAGGCCACGGCGCTTGATGTATTCGGCATGGGCGTGCGCAAGGGTTGCCTTCTGCTGGCCACAGCGGAACCCGGCCAGCACATCGCCCTTGTGAAAATGGTCACCGTCCCGGAAAGGGAATTTTTCAAGCTGTCCCGACATGCTGGCGCTGATCTGAGCGCTCATGGGAGCGGTGACCTGCACGCTGGGAGCATGGGTGGCCGTGCTTTCCGGCTCTGGCGCAGTGGGGAGTTCGGGCTGCGGAGCCGTAGCTGCGGGTGCAACCGGTTGCACCGCCTGGGCAAGGACCGTGCCGGGCACAAGGGTAAGCACCAGTGCGGGGATAAATGAATATGTACGCATGTGTACAACCGGCCTTCCTTGATAAAAGGCGCCAGCACCGCCCGAGGCAATGCAGCTTTATATCATTGCTGATTAATAATAAGTTAAGTGATACGACCTAGACCGGCCCGGGATTCGGCTGTGCTGTGTCCGTCTGCGCAACAGGGGTGGAAGGCGGCGCAGCCTGCTTCACCGGCACCGCGACGGGCGTCGTGCTGCTGCCGGCATCGGGTTTCTTGATATTGTCGGGCAGGGTCAGGTCAGGCAGGCGGCCGTTTTCCCACAGGGAAATGGAATGTTCAACCTGCGCCGTCAGGTGCTTGAGATCCTGAATATCGGCATTGGCGGGTACAAGATCCACCCCGATGGAGGCATACAGGTTGGCGAGTGCCTGATGGGTATGCGCAAGGCTGCGGCTGTATTCAAGCTGACCTAACAGGGCCGCCATCTGGTGGCGCACGCGATTGGCCTCGGACTGTGCGCCTGCTGCTGAGGCGGATACGGCAAGCTGCTCCATCTGCAGGCTGACATCATTGATCTGCCGCGAGGATTTGAGGAAATCCACCGCCGTAACGTATTTCTGCGCGCTCAGGTTGATCTGGGCCAGAATGGCGACACTCAGTGCAAGGCGGCGCATTTCCGAGAGTTTGACATTGCCCTTGGCCACCGCAATGGCGCGCGGCCCCTGGATCATGTTGATCAGGTTGACGGTTGCCCTGACCCCGATCTGCCCCCAGATGTGGTGGTAGAGCAGGGCGTTTGAATCAAAGTTGCCGTTCCCGATGGCGCCGATACCGGGCATCATCTTCAGGATTTCCTTATAGACATCCTGCCGGTCAACCTTCTGCTGGTACACTTCCATGCGCAGTTCAGGGCGCATGACCAGCCCCATGCGCTCCAGCGTGGGGATGTCGAGGTTGCCGAGCGGCTGCACATCCTGCGGGTGGGTGGCAAGGTTGAGCTTTTCGTCCTGCGGCACGTTGATCAGCGAGGCAAGCTGGATCTGCGCGCCGACCAGTTCATCTTTTATGCGTCGCATTTCACCCAGGATCTGGATGATGTTCTGCTGGTAATCAAGCAGCGTAAGGGGAGACTGCAGGTGCGCGTTACCTGCATCCTGTGAGGCTGCCAGCATGGTTTCCGCATCATGAATGATGGGGTCGAGCCGGGGTAGCATGACCTGGGCTGCCGCGGCCTCCCAGTAATTGGTGGTAACGGCCTTGACCAAATCGTTGATGGCACGCCTGCGGCGCTCGACGGCAATCAGCGCACGGAAAGCTTGCTGGCGGGCAGAGAAATAGCTGATCCCCGCATCCATCGCGTTCCATGAAAAGCTGATATCGCCACTGCCATGGCTCGGCATTTCGGAATAGGAATAATCCAGCGAGCGCCGGTTGCTGAATTCATCAATACTTTCAGCAGCATTGTTGTTGCTTCTGTCCGTATAGCCTGCATCGGCCGCAAGGTGCGGCAGCATCTGCATCAGCGCCAGATCAAGCTGCTTTTCCTGCTGGTTGATCTCGAGTTTGGCAACCTGTGAGTCATAATTGAACTTGAGCGCACGCGCGATGGCTGTGCCCAGTGTCAGGTCACCGTTGAGCGGCAGGTAACGGGCCTCGATCGTGGCGTGATCTGCATCGGCACGTTTTATATGGTCGGCCAGCGGCATGGGCTTGGGTCGCATGCCACACCCTGCCAGAAGCACGGTTGTGGAAAGCGCAACACAGGAGGTCAGACGTAATCTGCCACGGGTAAGCTGATGCGTCACAGGATTTACCATAAATTCCGGGTTATGTTCAGGTCAGCAAGAAACAAATTCAATCAAAGCTACGGGAGCAGGTCTGATAATTACCTGAACGCAAACGGAAATGACCTGAAATTTCCAGCCTGATTACGATTGCGTCGTGCTCGATGTCCAATTTCTGTATGGTAATTATGGTGTCGTCACATTTCTGTCAACTTCATTTGTTGTAACACGGGAAAAAAAATTGTAGATGAAATGCGGGAATTGAATATGCAACCGTAGCATCCTGCAGCGTGGTAATGATTCAGGTTATGGAAACCATATGTTATCCATAATCTGGCATTCATGAACAAAGTGTTGATAAAAATGGATTTTTCATGCGTCTGATTCTTGAGCAGAGATATCTCTTTGATGGCAGCGTGGCGCATGTCTCCCATCACCACGGGGCAGACAGGCATCATCACGAGAATCAGGGCGAAAATGCCCATGATACGCCCGTTGTGGATGAAGCCGTCGGTTCCCTGTCCGATATACCTGCAACCGCTGGTACAAATCGGTCGATGCATGAGCGCGATGGTGGTAAAAAAGACAATTTTACCGATATCGTTTTTGTAGATTCCCGCGTCAGCGACTGGCGTGAGCTCACCGCCTCACTGGGCAATAACGTGGGCGTGGTGGTGGTGGACAACACGCGCGATGGTATGTCCGTTGTCTCACGCGTGCTGTCGCACCAGCAGAACCTCAACAGTGTCAGCTTTCTCACCTACGGGCAGGCAGGGCAGATAGAGCTTGGCGGCACGACCATAAACGCTGCCACCCTCATGGCCGATAGCACGCAGGTTGCCCACTGGGGCGATGCGCTGGGGGCGAAGGGGCAGATCCTGTTCTGGGGTTGCGACGTGGGGCAGGGCGCTGCAGGCCGGGCGCTTGTCGAGGACCTGCATACCCTGACCGGCGCCGGCGTTGCCGCCTCGACCGATGCCACGGGCCTCGGGGCCATGGGGGGTGACTGGACACTGGAGCGCACGGCAGGGCTGGACGGCAATGCGGTGGACGCACCGTTCTCCACCACGGCCGAGGCCGGTTATGACAGCGTGCTGGACAGCCCGACGGCTACAGTCACCATTGCGAACACCAGCGGCACCAGCAACCTGCTGGGCAATTCCTTTTCCCAGAACATTACCTTTTCCAACAGTGCGGCCAATGGTGTGGGCTATGCGCCCTTTGTCGAGATATTCGCGCCCACCAACGCAACGCAGGATACGCCACTTACCTCTGTAACCTATCTGGGCCAGAACCTGTCCGCCAAGGCTGTCACGCTGGTGGATGTTGATGGCAAGGTCGGGGCCTATAATCCGTACAGCAGCGGCACGGATGGCAAGCCACAGTTCGTGGGCGCACCTGCGGGCTTCAAGGCGGGGGATACCATGTATGTGGTTTCCCTGCCGTTTGGCAGTTACACGCCGGGGCAGCCTGCCATTACGCTTACGGCAAATTTTGCAAATAATACCACTGAGCCCGTCAGTGCGCCCACCGGTGCGGGTGCGCCTGTTACCATAGCGGCGGCCGGTGGCTACCAGTATGGCGCCGATGCGCTGAACGATCCCGGTACAGACCCGACCATTCAGGGCGTGATCGCGACCAATAGCATTGACCAGAATATCATGCGGGTGACTGCCGGTGTCATCACCTCGCCGCGTGGAGAGGATGAAGTACCGACCGGCCCGGATTATCCCGCCACCTACGAGGTCAGCGTCACGCCTGCCGAAGTGACGCAGGCTAACGCCATCAAGAACATGACGCTCAATGTCACCCTGCCCGACAACGTCAATTACACCAATGGCCCCATTACCCTGACGGGAGCCGATGGCTCGACCATAAGTGGCACCGCCACCTATGTGCCGCCCGCTGATGGCTCAATGCAAGGCGGGTCTGTCAAGATTACGCTCGATAGCGTGGCCGCCAGCGCGAGTGCGCCTTACAAGATTAATATCCCGGTCTATGTCGGCCAGACGGATGCGGCCCGGAATTCAATTCTCAATTCTTCTGGCGGCACGACATCGGCCACCACCATTGCGGGGGGCACCGTATCCTATACCGGCAGCTGGACCCCGCCCGTGGCGCAGGGCCAGACAGCCACGCCGATTGCGCTGAACCAGACGGTGGATACATCGCCCACCACGTTCAATGCCAAGGCGTTCGCGGTGCAGGAGACGGATACCATCACCAATGCAGACGGCACCTCGACTGGCCTGGCAGACAATCAGGCCATGCCGGGGGATACCGTTACGCACGATATCCATATCGAGAATTCAGACTATTATTCCAGCACCAACACGGTGCTGAACACGACCCTGAGCGATGGCCAGACCCTGCAGGCCAGCACGAACCCGGCCTTTACCTACACCGATGCCACGGGTGTTGCGCATACCGTGCAACTCGGGGCCGTAACCAATGCGATGACCCAGACCATCAATGGTGAGACGATCCAGACATCCGGCTCGAACGTATACTGGTCTTACAGTCAGGGAACGGACGGGCAGACCACGGTCACGATGAATATTGGCAAGTACCTGGCCGACCATGACCTGCCCGTCATGGGGGCAGGTCAGCAGGGCACGATCAGCTACGCCAGCACGATCCTGAATAATTACATGGGCACCTCACCTTTGAAACCCGTGACGGAAGGCGATACGGTCAGCAGTACCGTTACGGTCAGTGCGGATGCAACGGGGCCGGATGGCAAGGTTTCCACCGTGCAGGATGGTTCGGGCAGTACGCTTTCCGTGCCCGAAGGCTCTACCGGGCTGCAGATCGTGGCCATCAACGGCCAGCCCGTTGATCCGGCCGATGGCACGCCGGTCATCCACGCAGGCGATGCGGTGACCTATGAGGCGACTTATGCTCTTCAAACCGGCACTTACAACGGCCTAAACCTGGCCTCCTACCTGCCGCTGCCGCTCTATGATACGACCGATCCGACCGGCAACGGCAAATCCGGCTTCACCGCAGCCAGCAGCACCGCCCTGGCTGACCAGGCGGCAGGCACCTACAGCGTGCTGAGCATGCCGGGCGATACCGACCCCGCATCCAACCCGGCCCCCAGTAATGTCACGGTCTCGACGCAGGGTTCGACCAACAGCATCAATTTCGACATGGGAAGCACCACCACCGTCACTTCGAATGACAAGGTGGCCGTACTGTTTACCCTCAAGGCAACCTCCAGTCCGTTTGCCGATGGCCTGACCCTGACCAGTCAGGAACAGTCCACCTTCACCAACGGGCAGAATACCCAGACGGCCCAGTCCACGCTGCAATCGATCACCGTTGGGGAGCCGGAGGCGGAACTCAAGACCGGTATCGTGTCGGTTACGAATGACAGCGGCGCAAACCAGCCCGTAACCTACACCCCCCAGACTGCAGGCGAGGCAGGCAGCACCGACCCCACCGCAACCTTCAATGCTGCCGGCACCACAGGCGGGGCCTATACCGGCACGCCCGCCAGCGGCATCAGCGCCGTGGATGACCTGAACGCCACCGGCGCCAATGGTGGCGATACCGTACGTATTGCCTCCACGGTGGAAAATACCGGGTCGAGCGGCATGTATGACCTGACGGTGGCAGGCACCCTGCCTGCCGGGTTCAGCGCGGCCGATGTGAAGGATTTTCAGGTCACGCGCCCTGATGGCACCGTGGTCTATTCCTCCGCATCCGATGCATCGACCGCTGCCGCCAGTTACTTTACTACTGGCGGTCTGACCATACCGGCCACATCAGCGACTGCGGCTGTCCTTGCCCAGAAGCAGGACCTGACCATTACCTACGATCTGACGCTCCCTTCGGGGCAGAATGCGGGCGATACGCTTACGGCCAGCGCACAGGTGGTGAACTTTGGCAACAGCCCCGGTGCAGTGGCGAAGGGCGATGGATTCGTTACCAATGGCGTGCCGCTTGGCGGTCAGGCATCGGACCTGACTGATCCGGCAAGTGTAACCCTTTCGTCGCCTACCATCAGCAAGACCATTGGCGCATCCGATCTGCCGGTCAATGACGGGGTGGATGCATCGGGCACATCCAGCGGCACCATTGTCAGCGGTGAGACGCGCCCCACAACCATTACCGTCGCACTGCCAGAGGGTTCGCTGTCGAATGGCAGCAACGATGTAACCGTGACCGAAACCCTGCCCAAGGGTGAGGATTATGTGCCCGGTTCCTTTACCTACACCATGGGCAGCGGGGTCACGTCTTCTGCCGGCAAGCTGGCTGAACCGACGGTTGTAAAGAATGCCAATGGCACCACGACCCTGACCTTCGACCTGGGCCAGAAGGTCACCAATGCCAATACGGATGCCTCGGGCAGCATAGCCCTGACCTATAATGCCTATTATGGTGAGAACAACGCTCCGGCCGATGGTCAGCAGATCACCACATCCGCCGTGCTGAACTATTCCGCACAGGATGGTACCGGCACGGACACCGCGCGTACATCCGGCCCGGCCACGGCAACCGTGACCGAACGCACGCCCCACCTCGCCGAAACCATTAAGGATAACAGCGGCGGTAAATCGCTGTACAGTGGCGAGCATGTCACCTACACCGTAACCCTGAGCAATACCGGCAAGGTCACGGCATATGACATTACGCATGATCCCAGCATTTCATCGGATCTTGATAATGTCACCATCAAGCCTGCCAGGGATGGTTCGACATTTGACAGCACCAGCACGCTGGCAAGCCTGGCGCCCGGCCAGTCGGAAACCTATACCATAACCGGCACGGTCAAATCGGACCTCCCGGCCAACACACCCCTGCGGGTTACGGACAACTATGGCTGGAACTCCGCCCCCACAACCAGCACGCTGACGGAAAATGGCAAGACAGTCGACACGCCCCAGCATTATACGGCCCTGGCGAGCGATACCCCCAAGGTTGGCAATTACACGGCCGTGCTGGACATTGTGGGCGAAGGGAATGGTACCACGAGCGGTATTTCGGCCACCACACCCGTCACGGCCGCCAATACGGTGCCGGGCGATACGATTACCCTGCAGGGTGAGGTCACGATTCCCAAGGGACAGAACCAAAATATGGTGCTGACCATCGCGGTACCCCGTAATGTGGACCTGAACATGAGTTCGCTGCGCCTGCTGCTGGCCAGTGAGTCCGGGTTGATCACATCTTCCACGCTGGGCGATGCCACCGGCGTGCAGTTCAACGAAGGGACGGATGGCACGGCACTGACCCTGTCGGGCAATGGCAAGACGTTCGTGCTCAGCAGCGCGGCGCAATCGGGACTGACGGTTAATCCCGATAGCATTTCAGGCGTGGTCTCGACCACTACGGCCAGCGGTCAGACATTGCTGAAAATCGACCTCGGCACCGTTGCCAATAACGATACGTCCACCACGCCCAATTATGCCATCATCCAGGTGGCGGGCACGGTGGCCAACACAACGGCGACCAAGGACGGCACCAGACTGGCGGAGACGCTGTCCGTCAGTACATCGGGCACCAGCGCAAAATCCGCTGCTGCAACCGAGACGGTAAAGGAGCCAACCCTTACGCTGGGCAAGACGGTCAGTGAAATCGACTACCAGAATGATACCGTCACCTTTGTTGATACCCTGACCAATACTGGCAATGCCACGGCCTATGATGTCGCCCTTGATGACCCGCTGCTTGCAGGGCAGGAAGCCCTTGATGGCACGGTCACGGCTAAGGGCGGGGGCACGCTGAATGCCGCGATCAATTCTACCGGCAGCGTGGCGGCAGCAGGTGCGAACGCCGTTACCACCAGCGGCCTGACCCTGGCCTCGGGCGCCAGCGAGACCGTAACCTATACGGTCAAGCTGTCCGACCTGCAGAAGGGGCTGGCGCAGACCACGACAGGTGTGACGTGGGAATCACTGAACAACGTCACCCCCCAGAACTCTGGCGGAACGGACCAGAGCCGTGACGGCTCGGCCGGGCAGGCTGGCACGGCAGGCACCAACAGCGCCAATACCTACGCGCGTACCGTCACGATGGGGCTGGGTACCCTGTCGGGCCAGATATGGCAGGCGCTGGGCAATACGCCTGCCACCTATGACAGCGCCATTGATACCGCGCTGGGTGGGGTAAGGGTTACGGTTATCGCGCGTGGGCAGGATGGCACATATGCTTCCGGCCTTGTGCAGTCAGGCATCACCACCGATGCCAGCGGCGATTATGCGGCACTGGTGCCCGTTTATGGCACGCCCACATCCTCCATTGCCGAAATCAGCGTACCCGCCACGGGCGGAACGGATGGCGTGCCCGCCAACGAGACGGAAGTCTATAACCGCGACGGTACGGCAGGCAGCACGGTCACCGCCATTAACCCCGATACCACGGGCGGCATGAATGCAACCCATGCCGACCTGGCCTATGAACTGCCCGACACCGCCCCCACCATTGCAGGCTGGCAGGACACCACGCCCCACGTCACCACCGCAGGCACTGCCACGGCCCTCGCAGATGGCAGTGTGCAGGTGGCCGATAGCGAACTGGACAGGCTGATAACCGCCGAGGGCGGTACCTACTCCTATGCCAACACCACCCTTACGGTGCAACGTTATGTCGATGGCACGGCCACGCCTTCGGCCACTGACAGTTTCGGCGCGCTGGCAGGCACCGGGGTGAGCATGGCCGGTGGCCAGGTGAGTGTGAACGGCACCGCCATCGGCACCTATACCGACAAGGGCGGCGTGCTGCAGGTCACGTTCAATGCATCCGCCACCAAGGGCAGCATCGCCACACTCGCACAGGATCTGACCTATACATACACGCCTGCAGCGACCAATCCAGCAACACAGATGGATGTCACGCTGGGGGCTACGTTCTCCGATGGCAATACCAACCTTGCGGGCCAGCAAGTTGCAACCGGCGCGCAGGGCACGGGTGGCGTACAAACCAGCACACCCATGTTCACGCGCGTGAGTGTTGGGGGCACCCCCTTTGCCACCACCTTTACCGAACCCAATGATACCCCGGCCACAGCGTCGGCGACCGCCCTCGGCTCCTATATCTCGGTGGAGGACGCATCAGGCACGGGTGTGGGTTCGATCCAGAAAGTGACGGTGCAGATCGGCTCCGCCACGGCGGAGGACGTGCTGGCCGCCACCACGGCAGGCGGCATTACCACCAGCATGGACCGCGCGACCGGCACCCTGACACTGACCGCAGGAACCGGCACTACGCTGAAGAACTGGCAGAGCACGCTGAGCAGCCTGAAATATTACGACAGTTCCGATACGCCCATCGTGGGCACGCGGAATGTAAGCATATCGGTCTTTGAAAATGGGGCGAACGCTCCCATCGTCACACACGGCACGATTGCGGTGGCTGCCGCCAATGACTCCCCGATACTCGATCCCTCGGCCCCGGTTTCCCTTAACGATGCGCAGGAAGATTCAGCTCCACCCCAGGGAGCGGTGGGCACCGCAGTCTCGCAACTGGTGGGTTATACGGGTGCAGCGGACGGCGCGGGCAACGTGACCGACCCCGATGGCGCGGGCCTGACAGGCCAGAGTGCCGCAGGCACTCCTTCGCTGCCCGGCATTGCCATTACCAGTGCTGATAGCACCCATGGCACATGGTGGTACAGCACCGATAACGGCAAGACATGGAGTGAATTTGCCGGTAGCGGCGCAGGCAGCGCGGTTGGCAGTGGCAATGCTCTGCACCTGATCGATAACGGGCAGGCGCGAATTTATTTCCAGTCCACTGACCCGAACTGGAACGGCAAGGTCAATGATGCCCTGACCTTCCGCGCATGGGACCAGTTTGACGGCGCAACCAATGGCACCATCTCCGCGCTGCCGGCCACAGCAGGGCTGGGCACGGGCACCAACACGCCGGGTTCGGCCTATTCAGCGGCCACAGATAGCGTTGCGCTGATAAATGACAACGTAAACGACGCCCCGAACGTGGTGGCTGATAACACCATCCCCGGCGCAACCCCGGTCACGGGGGACCAGCCCGCCTCGTGGAAGGTGACGGAAGACACGCCGCAGGCAACAAGCGTGCAGGGTCTGTTCGGCAGCTACTTCTCGGACCAGACCGATCAGCAGCAGAGTGCCTCCAACCCCGATGGTTCCACCGCCAATACCATGGCGGGCGTGGCCGTGGTGGGCTACACGCCCTCGGCGGCGGGCACATGGTCGTATTCCACTGATGGCGGCAAGACATGGACGCAGCTTTCGGTTTCCGTTTCCACCACGAATGCACTCTTGCTGTCGAAGGATGCGCAACTGCAGTTTACGCCTGCAGCCAACTATAACGGCCAGCCTATCAGCGGGGATGACCTCAAGGTCGTGCTGATCGACAATTCGGGCACCACATCGGACACCCCGGCCTTGGTGGGCGCGAACGGGCAGGCCCTGACCATGGCAGATGGCACGTCGCTGACCGGTGCCGTGCTCGATTCCGGCACGATGGCGGTTGCCGGTGCCGATGTCTCGACCCGTGGCGGGCAGACCGCGCTCAGCGCGGGCACGGTTGACCTGTCCACCGCGGTGATGCCGGTCAATGATCCGCCTACCATGGCGGCAGGCCCCTACACGCTGCCTGATGTGACATCCAACAGTGCTGACAGTGCCAATACGGGCACCACGGTTGCAGGCCTGTACTCCAACGCCGTGCAGGACCGGACCGATGCCCAGCAGAGTGCGGGTGACCCCACCGGGTCCACCGCCGACCACCTGGCTGGCGTGGCCATTACCGGCAATACGGCCAACCCCACGACCGAGGGCACGTGGCAGTATTCCACCAATGGCGGCAAGACATGGACGGACGTGCCCGCCAATGTTTCAGGTAGCAATGCCGTGGTGCTGGGCGATCAGGCTAAGGTACGCTTTGACCCCGTGCCAAATTTTACCGGCACGCCAGGCGGGTTGACCACGCAGGTTGTCGAGACCTCGGCTGACGTGCCCCTGACCGGCAGCAGCGATGGCGTTGCCACCAGCGTGACCGGGCAGGCGCTCGATGGCACCGCCACGGCCCTGACGGGCGTGAACATAACCCAGATGCAGCACGATCACCCCAACGGGTCGGTCAGTACCAATAGCCAGCCGCTTGATGTCACGGTTAACCAGGACGCCCATACGGCAGTAAACATTACGCCAGGCACGGAAGACCAGCCAGGCACGAAGGAAACTGTCTCGCAACTGTTCACCACCACCGACCCGAATGGCGTGGGCGGCGTTGCCATTACCGGCAATGCCACGCCCGCCAGCGAAGGGACATGGATGTATTCCGTGCCCGGTGGCACGGCGCAGGCGCTGCCGACTGATCTTTCCGCCACCAGTGCGGTCGTACTGCCCAAGGATGCGCAGATCTGGTTCCAGCCTACGCCCAACTTCAATGGTGATCCGTCCAACATCTCGTTTACGGCAACGGTGGTCGATAATACGACTGCCACCGCCTTCACGGGGGCGGATGGCAAGGCGGTGGCAGGTAATGCCATAACCGGCGTTGCAACAGGGGTTGATGTCAGCAATACCGGCGGCGGCACCGCGCTTGATGTGGTGCCGGTGCAGGTGAGCACCGGTGTTGAGCAGGTCAATGACGCACCGGTAGCCAGCGGCAGCGCCACGTTGCCCTCGGCCGATACCAGCAACCAGCAGGTCAGGGGCGATAGCGTGTCGAGCCTGTTCGGGCCGACTTTCTCTGATCAGGCCGATCAGCAGCGCAGTGCTGCCAACCCTGATGGCTCGGTGGCCGACCATCTGCAGGGCGTTGCCATTGTGGGCAATACGGCCAACCCGGCAACGCAGGGCACATGGCAGTATTCAACCGATGGTGGCCGGACGTGGAAGAATGTCAGCACCTCGGTTTCCGCCACGGCCGCTCTTGTGCTACCTGCCAGCGCGGAGCTGCATTTTGCACCGGTAACAGGCTTTACCGGCACGCCGGGTGGCCTGTCTGCAGCACTGGTCGAGACCAACAGCACGCTGGCCACGGGCACGGCGGCACAGGTGGCCGATGTCTCGGCACTCATGGCCGATGAGACCAGCCATGTCTCGCAGACCGTCGTTGCACTGAACACAAACGTGACGCAGCAGGAGGGCAATCCTGCCCTTTCGGGTTCGACCCTCAATAATGACCTCAGTTCTTCCGACCTGCTCAAGACATCGGTGGAAGACGGGTTCGAGAACGAGTTCCAGCGTGGCTTTGGTGTTGCGCACCAGACATGGATACGCGGCACGTCGCTCTATCGGTTTGTCACAACCAACCAGCAATATGATGTTGATGTGCCTGCCGGTGCTTTTATCAGTTCGGATGGAACGGACCTCAACCTGACCATTACGGCACGTCAGTCAGGCGGTGCGCCACTGCCTGACTGGGTCTCGTTCGATGCGGATCGCCGCTGCTTTTCCATGATTGCGCCCGATGACGCCACCGGCTCCATCGACCTGACCCTTATTGGCCGTGATGAATATGGCCATGAGGCAGAGGTTGATGTGCATGTGGTAATCGGGCACGAACATCCTGCGTGGCAGATGGCCGATGACCAGTCCATTCCACAGACGGTGGAGCGGGCGATGCAGGTTGTGGAGCAGGACATGGACTGGCTCGCCTTCAACCCCGACTTCCATCGTGCCAGCCATCAGCCTGCCGAGGCAGTTCACGGCAAAAAGGGACTGCGGGCGCAGATGCGCCAGATTGGCCACAGAGCAGCGCATGCGCATGGTCGTAACCTGATTAATCAGTAGCCTCAGGGTTCATCAACTTATTGAATTGAAAAACCATTGGTGATTCACAGGTTTGCATGGAGGCAGGCCTGTGAATCACCTGTTTTGACTGTCTAGGCTCAGGACTCATAGCCAGAACATGACAGTTGCGGCGAGGCAGATGGCTGATAAGAAGAAGACATCGCGTTATTCGCCTGAGTTCCGTGAGTGCGCTGTGCGCTTTCTGGACAAGCACCGCTCGGATTACCCGAGCCTATCGGCGGCCTGTCGCTAGATTGGTGGCAAGGCTGGCTGTTCGGGAGACAGCCTGCACGACTGGTGGAAGCAGGCGCGGTGGGACGCGGGCGCGCAACCGGAACCGGAACCGACCACGGCCGAGACGGTACAAATCCGTTACAAGTCCAGGTCTTGTGCGGACCATATGCTTCCGGCGCATCTTTCCACTGAAGCCCGTTACGGATCACACACACGATCCTCTTGAGCACGCTGCAATCATCCACATGCGCCACCCCGTGAACCAGAGGAAAATACGACGTAATCTTATCCATCTGGCTCTTAAACAACAAAAACACATCACTCGTAGGCTTATCCTCCGGAAGCCCTATGAATCGTAGAACATGCTCAATCCAACAAATTAATAGGTCTGAACCTAGTTTTTATGCCCGTATGTCGCTTGCAGTCTTTCCTGCAGGTAGTCATGCCCGGTGACGGGGGGATAATGCGCCTGCTCGCCGGAGCGGGTTACGATCGGCTCGACCAATGCATCCGCATCGGGATCGAGGAAGAAAGCGATCGAATACCGCTCACCTGCAGGGCGCAATACCCGGTGCGGGGTCGAGACATACACATCATTGCTCCACCGCATCAGGCAATCACCGATATTGCAGATGAACGTGCCGGGAATCAGCGGGGCGTCCGTCCAGTCGCTACCGCGCGGACGTACCTGCAGGCCCGATACGCCATTAACCGCAAGGATCGTGACATTGCCGTAATCGGTATGGGCACCCGCTCCCGGTGCCGTGCTGGCCTGTGATGCGGGCGGATAGCGCAGCAGGCGTAGCGTGGCCATGGGGTGCCTGAATTTATCGGCAAAGAAATCCTCATCTACCCCCAGATCACGGGCAAAACCGCGATGCAGTGCCGCGCCGAGATCAAGGCAGGTGGCGAAATATGCCATCATCAGATCCTGCCATCCCGGTAGAGCAGGCCATGCGTCCTGGCCATCGGGCTGGTTAGGGCTGATGTTGAAGGCTTCCTTGCGATCAGGCAGGGAAGTCGTATCAAGCCGTTCGACCCCCAGCCCTACATAGCCCCGGTTCTGGCCCACGCGGCTCATGGCCACGGCTTCCTTGGCGGCGGCGGGCTGGGTGAAGAACGTGTGCGAGGCCTCGAAAAGCTTCGCTATCGTATCGGGAGACACGCCGTGGCCGGTAATGTAGAAAAAGCCAGTCTCGCGGCAGGCCCTGCCGATGGCGCTGGCCACGGCCTCCCGCTCTGCATCGTTACCCTGGCGCAGGGGGGCAATGTCGATAACAGGGATGTTATGGGTCATGGGACGGCTCCTTTTTACCTCAGGACCGGGAGAAAACCGGTTATCTGCAAACAGGCGTTCGGCGTCACCTGTCTGGGTGGACGGATTGGAATGAGTGCCCTGCTGGCGTATCTGGCGCGGGCTGAGGCCATGGAACTGCCTGATCTCACGTGACAGGTGAAAGGCAGAGCCATAGCCCGTACTGTCCGCAATGCTGGCCAGTGACATGTCGGTATGCCGGATCAGGCGCAGCGCAGCCTGTGCACGCACGGCCCGCAGGTAGCGCATGGGCGTGGTGCCCTGATGCCGACGGAACAGGTCTATCAGGTAGGGTGGCGTAATGCCGGCCACAGCGGCCAGTGTTTCAAGGTCCGGCTTTTCGGCATAATGCAGATCGATATAGGATCTGGCCGCGAGAAGCGGCGCGGGCATGTGTCCGGCCATGCCTTCTCCCGCCTCGATGCGCCATGCCGCGAACAGGGCCTCACCCAGGGCGTTGCGCAACGTATCAAGAGCTGGCGAGACGTACGGACCACACCCGATCCCTTCCCGGAAAAGCGTGCGGATGCGCGGAGAGGCTCGGATCCGGTCACCCAGGAAATCCTGCTCTACAGGGGCAGGTAACTCCAGCAGCGGCGTTTCACACCACTGAACCTGACTGCCCGGTGCATAGGTGGAACGCCGGCCAGTGGTGTTGATGAAGATGCCACACTCACCTGCATGAAGTTCCCGCCTGCCGCCATCGATCACGGTGCTCATGGTGCCTGCCTCCAGCAGGAGCAGACAGGCATAAGCGCGGCTGGTTATGCGGAATTCACCCCCGTCAGGATAGGCTGTCTGCCCGAACGAGAAACTGGTGCCACGCCTGATGAATGCCGATTTGCGAACTTCTGACAGAATGAACTCATCCCCATGTCACGCCTGTCCTGACCATACTCCGGTTACCGATACGATAGAATGGCCGCAAACGTCGAAAACATGTCTGGAATTAAGATTTATCAGCGACGATCCTCGCCTAGGCGGATGCGAGGGTCAGGCCCCACTGAGCCTAAGCTGTCAGTTCTGGGCAAGCTGAAATGCGAATACTTGATTTCATGTCCGCTATCTGCTTCACGATCATTAAAAGCGGGCTGCCGTGCTCGCCTTAAAATATCGGCTTTCGGAATAACTGCATCCACGCGAATAAGTCCGCCATGAGGCGAGTGCCGCCTGTCCACTTAATTCCTGATCTCAGTGGTTCTGAACCGGGTCATCTCATGAGTGGGCAGTCTGACCGGCAATGCGGCACAGGGCCGTATTGTCATATGCCCGATATCCAGCAATCGTCTGCCCCACAAGTCCAATAATCGCCTTCGCGACGGTTTCTGCGTCAATTGCGCCATATCTGGCAAGCCTGCCGGCCATGAGCGGCGCCAGTGTTGTCGCCAATCGCTGGGCGATTGCCTCCATCGGTCGTGCCTGTGCACGGTGGCCCAGCAGCATGCCGGGGCGCAGGATGTCCACACGGCTGAAACCGACCGTCCTGATATCCCGTTCGATCGCGCCTTTGGTCCTGAGGTAAAAACCGGGACCACCCGCTCCCACGGAAGATACGAGAATAAACCGGCGCGCGCCAAGCGCATGCGCACCTCTGGCAAAAGCGAGGACGTAGTCATGATCCACGCGGAACATGGCCGCCTGCGATCCCGCGGCACGAATTGTCGTGCCCAGACAGGAAATCGCCACGTCAGAGCCAGTTAGGGCTACAGCCCGTAATGTCGCGTCAGGTGCCGCGCACAGGCGTTCGAAATCAATGACATGATCGGCACCGGATGATTTCCGGCGCGTCAGGCTGGTGACGACGGTATCAGGCCGCGGGGCAAGGTTCGCATCAACAAGATGCCCGATCAGGCCGGTACCACCGATAAGCAGAGCGCGCGTTGTCATCTCAGGATCAGATTGGTGATGACGTCGGTCAGCTTGCCGAAGGGTGGCTGAAGCAGCGTTGCCGCATTGAAACGCCCCTGTCGGTACACGCCACGGGCATGGGTGAGCGCAATGAAGCCTTCCTTTCCATGATAGGCCCCGATGCCACTGTCTCCCACACCGCCAAACGGCAGATCGTCCTGCACATAATGCATCAATGTGCCGTTGATCGTAACATTCCCTGAAACCGTGTTCTTCAGCACCCTGTCGCGTTCAACGCGGTTATCGCCAAAATAATACAGGGCCAGGGGTCGGGGTCGTGCGTTGATGAAGGCAATCGCTTCGTTAAGGCTCCTGTAGGTCAGCACGGGTAGGACGGGTCCGAAAATCTCCTCCTGCATCACCGCCATCTGCGGTGTCACATCAAGCAGCAGCGCTGGCGCCAGAACATGATCCGTAGCTGAGTCGCTCCCCAGCCGGATCACCCGCGCGCCCTGTGTTTCAGCATTGCCGATCAGACCGCTCAGCCGCTCGTAATGATGCTGGTTGAGGATGGCTGTATAATCGGGTGACCCTACATAACCACCCGGATGCTGCTTTTTCACGGCGTCCTGATAGGCTGCGGCAAAAGCGTCCCTGTCGTTTTCATGAACCAGCACATAATCCGGCGCGATGCAGGTCTGCCCGGCATTGGTCAGCTTGCCGAATGCCACGCGCTCCGCCACCCGCTGCATGGAAAAACCGGGCGCGATCACTACGGGCGACTTGCCGCCCAGTTCGAGCGTCACCGGGGTCAGATTGCGAGCGGCTGCCTCGGCGACCTTTTTTCCGACTGCCGTGCTACCCGTGAACAGGATATGATCGAACGACAGGGCCGAGAACGCAGCGCCCACTTCGCCACCGCCGGTCACGACAGAAACCTGCTCCGCTGGAAAGATGGCCTGAACGATCTCACTAATCACCGCTGATGTCGCCGGTGTGAATTCAGAGGGTTTGAGCATAGCCCGGTTGCCGGCTGCGATTGCTGTCGCCAGCGGCACAAGGGCCAGAGAGACCGGATAATTCCACGGCGCGATAATGCCCACAACCCCCACAGGCTGCCGCACCACCCAGGCGCGACCGCACTGGAAATAGGCCGAGACGTGGCGACGCTGCGGTTTCATCCAGTGGCCCAGATGGGCGATCATGTAATTGATCGACTGCACCAGCGGGATCAGTTCCACAATGGCGCTTTCGTGTTCCGACCGCTGGCCAAAATCCGTGTTCAGGGCGCGCACGATCTCGGTGCGCCGTTTCAGGATCTCGGCCTTCAGGCGCCGCAGGTCGGTCCGGCGCTGTTTCAGGTCGGGTGGCCCGGCCTGCAGGAACGCGGTGCGCTGACGGTCAAGAATACGGTGCAGGTCAGCGGATGTAATATCGGACATTGCGGCCTCCATGTTTACAGGAGTAACTTATGCGGGCAGGGTATGAAGCATGACGATCTGGTGTCAATGAAAGTTTCTTGTGTAAACATGGGCCTCACGAATGAGTGAAACCAAAGACCGCCCCTACCATCACGGTGACCTGCGCCGCGCCCTGATCGATACCGCTCTGGACATGCTGGCGGCAGACCAGAACTGGACATTCACCTTGCGGGAAGTGGCGCGGCGCACGGGTGTCAGCCACGCGGCCCCTTACAAGCATTTCCAGGATCGCGAGATGCTGCTGCGTGAACTGGCCCGGATCGGGTTTGTCAGGCTTGGGGAGAGCCTGACAGGGGCCATGTCTCTGGGGCTGCCTTCCACGCGCGCGCAATTCATGGCCGCGGCGCAGGCCTGTATCGGGTTTGCCTGTCAAAATCCCGGTCTTTATCGCCTGATGTTCAGTTCCGATGCCGACAAGACAATAGACGCGCCGCTACATGATGCGGCCATGAAGACCTTCGGGGTGCTTCTGAGGCTTCTGGAAAAGGGGCAACGTGACGGCAGCTTCCGGCCGGTTGCCGTCAGCACTCTGGCGGCAGCAAGCTGGGCACAGGTACACGGCCTGGCCATGCTGGCAATCAGTAACCAGTTGCTTGAAGAGAAGGTCGGGCCAGCGCCAGTCCCGGCGGCGCTGGACGTGTTGCTGAATGGCATGAGCTGCAGCGATTGAAGCGCGTCTCGCGGCACAAAAGTCTTCAGGTCGTCGAGACCTATATCGACAAGGCCAGCATCAAGGCCCGGCACCCGGGAAGGTCGAGATTCTGAGCCTGTCTCGACCCCTTCTTCTGAAAGTGCCTCCTCTCGCCTTCAGGTGTGAAGATGCCCCGGGCAGACACGAGGCACCAGCGGATATATCCGCTTCGTAGATCATGCCTGCCCTATTCGAAGATAATTTTTCCCTGCATGAACAGCCGGAATGGAATGTCTGACTTAAGGGAGGAAACGGACAGTCAACTGTCGATAAGGGCTACCAAAAACAGCCTTTCTCAGTATTCACATTCATGACGGGGCATAGAACTATTCAGGTGGCTTCATCCAGCACGCGACAATTATAACGTAGGCATCTAAATAGTTTCTATATTTAAAATGCAATCTTCTTTTACTGTAAAAAGCTTGCGAAGACAATAGGGTATCAACGAGCAAGTGGATAATCGGTATAGCCTTCTACGCCCTGCGAATACCAGGTGCGGATATCGTCCTTGTTCAGGGGCAGATTGTTTTCCAGACGACGCACGAGGTCCGGATTAGCGATGAATGGACGGCCGAATGAAATGGCGTCCGCGACACCGGTTGCGATTGTCTCGACCGCTTCATCCCGTGTGTAGCCCAGATTCAGAACCATCGGCTTCTTGAAGACTTCGCGGATCGGACCATGCAGCTTGGGCTGATCGATCTTGTCGCACGTGCCATCCGGTCCGGGTTCGCGCAGTTCAAGAAAAGCGATGTCAAGGTCGTTCAACAGCTTTGCCGTCGGCACAAAAACCTGCTCGGGACGGCTGTCGATGCAGCCCTCTGTATCGCCATTAGGGGAAAGCCTTACTGACGTTTTGTCCGCGCCAATCGTTGCGATCACGCGTTCCGTGACTTCACGCAGGAAGCGGATGCGGTTTTCCGGCGAACCGCCATATTCGTCGGAACGGTGATTGGTGCCATCCCGCAGGAATTCGTCGATCAGATAACCGTTGGCGGCATGAATCTGCACACCGTCAAAGCCTGCCTGAAGGGCATTGCGAGCAGCGTTTTCATAGTCGTTCAGAATGCGGGCAATGTCCTCCCTGGTGAGAGGACGGGCGATTTCGGGAGCCTGTTTGCCGTCATAAGTATGGAGAGCTTCAGGTGCTTTTGTCGCCGAGCAGGACACAGGCTGCTGGCCCGTCACGCTGGAATGCACCATCCGACCCATATGCCAAAGTTGGGCCACGATTTTTCCGCCCTTGGCGTGGACTGCAGCGGTGATGGGCTTCCAGGCTTCCACCTGTTCCTGCGACCATAGACCCGGCGCATAAGGCCAGCCAAGACCTTCGCGGCTGATCCCGGTCGCCTCCGAGATGATCAGACCGGCTCCAGCGCGTTGCGCGTAATATTCTGCCATGATGGGAGTGGGCACATGCTCACGGGTGCCCCGGGCGCGTGTGAGCGGTGCCATGAGAATTCTGTTTCTGGCGTAAATGCTTCCCAGTTCGATCGGCTCAAACAGGCTGGGCATGACAGATCCTTCCTAAAAGACGCAGTTCCTATGAACTGCGGAAGACTCACGAGGATAACAACAGGAGGCCTACTACCTCGTCTGACTTGAGGTGAGTGTTGCCTATCTGCTTAATTCTTGAAGCCGACGGACAGCTTTGGAGGAAAGCGGATTGTCCACTCTCAAACCACAGAAGCACAGACCGGACGCATCAATTTATGATCTTCCCGAAAGTATTCCATTCAGACAGAGTTACATTTATCAAAGAATTTTTCGCCCCCATTAGTCTGCGAAAATCTCGTCTGGTAAGAGAAAGTCTATATGGACAATAGAGGCCCGTAGCTTATTTTGGGGACTATATGGTTTATAGAAAACAAATTATAGCCCCCGCTTCCTCATTATTCATTATATAATGACAACAATACTCTCCCATGCCTGCATACGGATGGCGCTGCCCTCAATCTGTTTTCTATCCATATTACTTGCAATAACACGCTTTACTTTTTGCCCCTCAGGCAAGGGAAACGTTTTTTCGTTATCAGAGAAATTCAGAACAACCAGTGCTCTGTTTGTAGAATCTTCCCGGATATAGGCATAGATCTGCGAACCATCCGGAGAAATATCTTTGTATGTTCCATGGATCAGAACAGGGAACTGTTTTCTTGTCCGGATCATTTTCCTGTAAAAGGAAAGTACGGATCCGGGGTCAGAAGATTCTCGGGAGCCATTGATTGTGCGGAAATTCGGATTGACGGGCATCCAGGGTTTCACCGCTGAAAATCCGGCGTTAGCCCCTTCATTCCATTGCATGGGTGTTCGGGCATTGTCCCGTGTCGTTGCGGCCAGATTTGCAAGCATTTCCCGGGAGGAAATTCGTCCCGACTCAACCTGCAGGCGCCATTCATTATGCGCAAATACATCGTCGAACTGATCTATTGATCTGAACGGAAAATTGGTCATGCCAATTTCCTGCCCCTGGTAGATAAATGGCGTGCCACGCAGGGAAAGCATCATCGTTGCCAGAAGTTTCGCCGAGCGATCTCTGTATTCGGGTAATTGCGATCCATAACGTGACACCGAGCGTGAGTAATCATGGTCTTCCAGCCAGACAACGGGCCACGTCGTGGGGTGATCGTCAAAACTGTTATCACGATTGAATGCGCGCAGGTCGCTTAGATGAAAAGTTCCCTTACGCCATGCATCGACATTATCTTTGATCTGAAAATCGAAGCGAAATCCAGACGAAAGTTCCTTGTTTCGTGAATCTGTAATGCGCGCATATTCATCGCGGTTCACGCCCCAGTTTTCGCCAACAGAATATAGTTCTGTGTTCTTGAAAACGTGCTCGTACATATCTTTCAGATAGAAACTGAGCCGGTCTCCATGATCGGCAAACGTCTTCCGCGCCGGAATTTCTTCCGGAGTGAGATCGTACAGCTTTTCCGGTTTCGCGATGAAGGTAATCGCATCGAACCGGAAACCAGCAACACCTTTGCTGGCCCAGAACTTCAGGATCGCGTAAAGCTCGGCACGAACTTCAGGGTTCTCCCAGTTCAGATCCGGCTGCTGTGCTTCAAACGAGTGCAGATAATACTGGCCTGTCTTCTGATCCAGGGTCCAGGCCGCCCCCCCAAACTGCGTCTGCCAGTTCGTGGGCGGACCGCCATTTTTCCCATCGTGCCAGTGATAGAAGTTGCGGTAGCGATTATTTCTGGATGATCTGCTTTCCATAAACCATGGATGCTGGTCGCTCGTATGATTGAAAACCATATCGAGAATGACACGAATCCCAAGTTGCTTCGCCCCCGCCAGAAAGGCATCAAAATCTTCCATGGTGCCAAAGTCCGGCATGATCTTGCGATAGTCTCGCACGTCATACCCGTTATCGACATTGGGAGAGTCGAAACAGGCAGCAACCCAGATCGCATTAACGCCCAGTTCCGCGAGGTATTCCAGCCTGTCTTTCATACCGATAAAATCCCCGATACCGTCAGAATTTCCATCCTGAAAGGAACGGGGATAAATCTCGTAGAACACGCTGCTCTTCCACCATGGGGCGCGGGATTGAGCCCGAGCTGATGCAGATGCGCTCGCCCAGAATCCAACAGCCAGAGGGAATAAGCTTCGGCGACTCATGTCAAGGCCGGTCATGGAAAGCTCCTAAGGAAGTATGAGAAGAAAAAATCCGCTGCGTCAGGGCAAACCTGCGCAGCGGACATCATCAGACTGCCTTCACCAGGCGACATCGGTTGTTTCGATCCACTTCTGGATGGATGTGTGCTGAGGCGCCCATCCAAGCAGCCGTCGTGCATTGACGGCCCGCACCCGACTGTTGGAGCCAATGGCAAAGCGTGCCCAGTCGCCCAGTTCTGCAATGGCGTCGTCTGCTGGCCAGCTCTGGGTCTTTCCTTCAAAGCCAAGCGCATTGCTGATGGCGGTTGCGATCTCGATGAAAGACGCCTCGCCATTTTCGGCGTAAAAATAGGACGCTGAGGGCGCTTTTTCCAAAGCCAGACGATAAAGCTCTGCAAGGTCGCGGATATGGACGTTCGACCAGCGGTTCAGCCCTGTTCCGATATAAGCACCGGCACCGACTTTCCGCGATTGTGCATACAGCTTGGGGAGTTGATCGCTTTTTGCCGACAACCCAAGAGATTCCCCGTAGATCATTGTCGGGCAGAAAACGATGGTCCTGATTCCGTCGCGGACTCCGGCAATCCGGACGATTTCATTGATTTCAACGCGATCCTTGCGGATGTCCATCGGGACAAAAGGAGTGTCATCCGCGAAGACATCCCGCCGCTCATAGGCTCCCCGGGCATCATCGCCGACAACGCTCGATCCGGATGTGTGGATGAAAGCCTTGCCACTGCCTTTCAGGGCTTCAAGAAACGTCTGGACAGATGCCAGGTGATCGGAGTTGGCCGCATGAATGACGGCGTCAGCAGCCCTGGCTTCTTCCGCCAGAAGAGCGGCGTCATCCAGCGATCCCAGAACAGGTGAAATACCGATTTCCTGAAGGGCTTGTGCCTTTTTAGCCTGACGCACGAGACCACGGACTTCATGGCCGAAGTCTGTCAGATAGCGTGCAACGGAACCGCCAATGTAGCCAGTTGCGCCTGTGAGAAAGATTTTCATGTTTCACTGTCTCCAAAGAGTTTGGATCGTCTCCAGAAACTTGCTCTTTGAACGATGAATGGACTAGAGATCATGAATTCACAATCACTATGAATTCAGAGCACAGATATGTTGAGAGACGTCAACCGGTCGGGTGAAATGGAAGTATTTGTGGCTGTTGTGGAAGCCGGATCGTTTTCCGAAGCTGCGCGCCGGCTTGACATGTCACCCTCTGCCGTTAGCAAGTTGGTGTCACGTCTGGAGGCGCGGCTGGAAACACGGCTGCTCAACCGCTCAACGAGGTCCATTGATTTGACGACCGAAGGTGAGCGCTTCCATCGCGAGAGCCTGTGTATTCTGGACCAGATGACGGCGCTGGAAGAGGGGCTTTTGCATGAAACGCCCCAACCGACGGGAGACGTTCGGGTCAACATGAACCTGCCGTTCGGTCTTCAGTGCGTGCTTGATCTTCTGCCCGGATTTCTGGCCTGCTATCCGGGAATCCGGCTCTGTGTGGATATGACAGATCAGGTTGTGGATCTTGTAGAGCATCATGCCGACGTCGCCATTCGTGTCGGTCCGATGCGGGATTCAGGACTTCTGCAGCGCAAGCTCATGGAGACGCATTTCGTCACCGTGGCCACTCCGTCATATCTGGAGAGCCATGGTACTCCTGAAACGGTCAATGAACTGGAAAAACATAACTGTCTGACGTTCGCTTTCCGACGGCAAATGCCTGAGTGGAAGTTCCGCGATGAAACCGGACAGCCACGAACCTTCAACCCAAGGGGCAATCTCCTTTTGGGAGATGGAGAAAGCATGCGCCGCCTGACGCTCGCAGGCACCGGGATTGCACAGCTTTCGCTGTTTCAGGTTCACGAAGACCTCGCGGCAGGGAAACTTGTCCCAGTGCTCGAAAGATTTGCCGCGCGGGAGCCACAGACCGTGCACGCCGTCTTTATGGGACCCAATCGTTATATGCCGCAAAGAGTGCGTGTCTTTGTCGACTATCTGGCCACAAATCTCCGAGCTGATCATCAAGCTACCAAAGAGATGAGGTCTGTGTGGTAATGTCCGCTTTAGGAATAGTCGCGGTTGTCTTGCCTGATCCGAGATGAGGGCGAGCGTTGACAGTCGGACTTATCGCCTCGCAGCCCGGTGTTTTCGACAAAAAAGAAATCTTTCGTTCTTAAACAGTCCGACAATCAGACCATTCTGGCAACTGCATCAATCAGTTCCCTCCCGGAAAAATCCAAGTATCCCAGATGAGGGCGTATGCTAGCCGTCAGCCCGGGATTACTTTGCGTTTCAATGTTTTGGCGGAACAATGGCCAGTTGCTCACGAACACTCGGACGCTCCTGCATTCGCGCGAACCAGGCTAAAAGCGCCACGTACTCCTGCGGGATCGGCAATTTTACAGCATTGGCGAATATAAAACCCCCAATGACTGCAATATCCGCCATTGAGAAAGCCTCACCGGCTATGAAAGGCTGTTTCTGCAGCACCCCATCAAAATAGTGCATTCCGCGCAGAGCCTTATCGCGCTGGCGTAGGCCCCATTCCCGGTTCTGGTAGACTTCCACATCGGGACCGAGACCTGGTGTGGCATGATGAAAATAGACGCTGATGGCGTCCAGCATCTCGATCTCGGCGCGTTTTGTCATCATCTGGATTACACCCTTCTCAAGCGGCGTTCGGCCGGTCAGTGTGGGTTCGCCGTCGAGCACATCAAGATAGACCGTGATTGCCGTACATTCAGCGAGGCAAATTCCATCATCCAGTTCAAGAACTGGCAACGTTCCGGAATAATTTTTGGCGCGGAAAGCAGGTGTCTTGTGTTCTCCCTTCCACAGGTTGATCGGCACGAACGCGACGTGGGATAGAAGATTCTTTTCTGCTAGGGCAATCCGCACACGGGCTGGATAGGGCCCTGTGGGCCAGTCATAAATTTTCATTGGAGCAGCCTTATTGGCATCGAAAGCGAAAATATCAGGCGTTATCCGGACATTCCCCCAGCCTTTCGGCACAGGGACTGTCCGGCAGCGCTCCCCTACGGCGTTGACTGAAACGCCTTTCGTCCTTCTGAATCCAATGCCGCAAAATCTTCATCGGACAGTGTGATGCTGGCAGCAGCAACGTTCTGCTCCAGATGCGCGACCTTCGATGTGCCGGGGATTGGCAGCATCACCGGGCTGCGTTTCAGGATCCATGCCAGTGCGATCTGGCTTGGGTGCGCGCCGTATTTCCCTGCCATGATGTCTAGGATTGAGCCCGGCTTCGCGAGATCGCCTGCGGCGAGCGGAAACCAGGGGATAAACCCGATGTTCTGCGCCGTGCAATAATCGAGCACGTCCTCGCTGGTGCGATCGACAAGATTATAGCGGTTCTGAACGGTTGCTACGTCAAAGAACTTCGACGCCGCCTTAATGTCGTCGACGGATACTTCGCTCAATCCCGCGTGACGGATCAGTTTCTGGTCGATGAAAGACCTGACCGCATCGAACTGTTCATCGGCCGGGACCTTGGGATCGATCCGGTGCAACTGCCACAGATCGATCTGCTCGACGCCGAGATTGCGCAGGCGCCTCAGCGTGCGGATGGCCTCGTCGTGATCGGCGGGCGGTCCCCATATGCCCGGGCCTGTGATGCGCATCGCGCCAAAGCCAAGCCGATGAATGGCGAGATCGCCGCCGATCGTAAAGGTGCCCGCGTGGGCGGCGTTAGCGAATGAATGGGTCATGGCCCTCATTCCTTTTTTCCAGCGAATGGGTGGGGATCAGTCATTCCGTCAGGCTGCGAAGCCACCATCGATGTTGTATGCGGCACCCGTGATGATGCCAGCTTCTGGCCCGGCAAGATACGCGACCAGTCCTGCAATCTCCGCGCCCGTGGCATGGCGTTTGATCGCCATGAAGTCGTGCATCACATCCTTCAGCGGCCCATCGGCAGGGTTCATGTCGGTATCGGTGGGGCCGGGCTGGACAACGTTGACGGTGATGCCGCGCGCCCCGAAATCACGCGCCAGTCCCTTGACCATGCCTTTCAGTGCCGCCTTGCTGGCGCTGTAGGCAGCAAGGCCAGTCATCGGCATCCGGTCTGCATTGGCGGAACCGATCAGGATGATGCGGCCCCCGTCGGGCATGGTCCGTGCGGCAGCAACCGCCGCATGATAAGGCGCGTGGATATTGATGCGGAAAAGCCGGTCGATGGCGTCCGGCGGCATGTCCAGTGGATCACCCGCACCAAGAATCCCGGAATTGACGACCAGCACGTCCAAGGCACCGAGCGAAGCGATCAGCGCGATAAGAGCGTCGCGGTCGCCACTGTCGGCACGCAGGGCCCTGCTTCCGGTCTCGGCCGCCAAAGCCTGGGCGTCATCAGGGGAGGACAGATACGTGAAAACGACTTTCGCGCCATCCGTTGCGAAGCGACGCACGATGGCGGCCCCAATCCCGCGACTGCCGCCCAGCACGAGAACGGATTTACCATGAAAGCTGGTCATGACCGCGTTTCCCTCAACGCCAGAATTTCCGCCAGTCTGTCGAACGCTGGCTGGTAGATGTGTGTCGGCATTCTGGCCTCCATGCTGGCAGCGTGTTCGGCCGATGCTTCGAACTGACCGCGCCAGCGGATAAACGTGCGATCATCATCCGTTATGGGCAAAAGCGTAATGGTTGAGCGGTAGTTCCGGATCGGCAGAGCCGATTCAATGATCGAGAACGTCACCGCATGATCCACGTCGGACAACGCCAGAAGCTGTTCACGGATGACACCGACATCACCCATTTCAACCCGGCGGATTGCGCCGACACGGTCGCCGGGATCATCGCCTTCGATCACGCAGCTTTTCACGCCCGGCAACCATCGACCAAGGGTGCCGAAATCACGGATCAGCCCCCAGACGGATGATATGGGTGCATTCAGGACGCTGCTGGCCATAACGTGGATCATACGGACTCCCCCTGCCCTTTTCTGTGCGCGTTCAAAGTGACTGGCCTCCCGTCACCTCAATGCGCTGGCCATTTACCCAGTGCATGTCGTCGGACAGGAGACCATGGACCGCGGCTCCAATGTCGTCAGGTTGGCCGACACGCCCCAGCGGCGTAATCTCCGCGAGGCTTTTGTTGACCGTGGCATCGTCACGGACCAGACCGCCGCCGAAGTCCGATGCGACCGCTCCGGGGGCAACAGCATTGACGGTAATGCCCCGCGCGCCCAGTTCTTTTGCCATATAGAGCGAGATGACTTCGGTCGCGGCTTTCATGGCCGCGTAGGGCCCATGATCCGGCAGATAGAAGCGCGTCGCGGCAGAGGTGATGTTGAGAATGCGGCCCCCATCACGGATCAGGGGCAGAAGGGCTACCGTCAGCAGGTACGGGCCCTTGAAGTGAATGTTGTACTGATTGTCGAGCTGTTCGGATGTCGCGGCATCAAAGCGGGTGTGGATGATGTTGCCCGCGTTCTGGACAACATAATTCAGTTCCCCCTGCCCGAACTCGTTTGCAAGAAGGGCTTTGACCCGCCCTGCAAAATTCATGAACGACGCATGGTTCGCGATGTCCAGTTGCAGCATGCGCAGCTTTGCGCCCTCGTGGCTGAGGGCGATCTCGGCTGCTTTCGCTTCGTCTTCATTAGCGTGATAAGTGCCGATCACGTTGATACCGGCGGCTGTCAGATGCTTCGCGATACTGTAGCCGATGCCGCGATTGGCACCCGTGATGAATGCGATTTTTGGTTTGCTCATAATCGGATTCCTTGAGGAGGCATGGCGTCGCGTTCCGTAAACGCCACTTCCATACCAATCGATCCATAATATGGACATGAAGCAGGGTCAAGGATTTGTGGACCGACTGATATGGAATGCTCGCAATGAATCCGGATCGTCTCGCCGCCATCAACCCGTCAGCGTTTTTTTAGCCCGCTTTTCTGTTCCCTGCTTTACCACGTTGATATCCCACAATGTCAGGAGAGACGTGACGGCCGCATCCAGAGTGTCCGGACGCATCCCGTCCCGGGCTTCGCATGTCATGCCGTGGAAGAAAGTCGTGAGAATATCGGGCAGCACATCTGTCGCCGGGGATGCGTTCAATTCGCCATTGGCGATGGCACGTTGCACGCAAGCCCTGATGCCCGTACGCGTGCGCTGTCGTTCCGCCGCAAGAAGGGCGCGGACGGGCTCGTTTTCAGGTGAACAATTGCTGGCGCCTGACACGACCAGGCACCCGGTCGGATGCGTGCAGGCAGACTGCATGCGTGCCGAGCCGCGCAACGCCCGCTCGATAGCCTCACGCGGGGGCAGGCTTTCATCCCACAAAGGTGCCATGACCTGCCCATACGTTGCCAGATAATGCTGCACGACTTCCCGGAACAGGGCTTCTTTCGAGCCAAACGCGGCATAAAAGCTTGCGGGCGAAATATTGCCCATGCTGGCCTTGAGCTGGGTCAGGGAGGTCGGCTCATACCCCTGCGCCCAGAAAAGCGCCGTGGCAGCGTCAATCGCCCTGTCGCGGTCAAATTCACGGGGACGCCCGGTCCGCGCCATGCTGTTGCTCCTTCCAGAAGACTTCCATATTAAGTGATCCAGAAGTGATTGCCAAGGTTACTGTCCCTCTATATGCGTATCGTTCGATCCATATATGAGCGCCCCATGAACCCGACCATCACATCGCCCATCCAAAAAACCGATGAGCACCTGCCGGTCGCTGGCCTGCTCGCGCTGGCCATGACCGGCTTCATCTGTATCATGACTGAAACCCTGCCAGCGGGTCTGTTGCCCGAGATCGGCGCGGGTCTGCATATTTCTCCGGCTCTCGCCGGACAGATGGTGACAGCCTATGCCATAGGCTCACTGAGTGCAGCGATCCCGCTCACACTCGCCACGCAGCGATGGCGGCGCAGGAGGGTTCTGCTGCTAGCGATCATCGGTTTCGTGGCGTTCAATTCCATTACCGCGTTTTCGACGCATTACGGCGCAACCCTTGTGGCCCGGTATGGAGCAGGTGCCGCGGCAGGTCTCGCCTGGGCGTTGCTGGCAGGCTACGCGCGTCGGATGGTGACGCGCGCGCAACAGGGGCGTGCTTTGGCCATCGCCATGGTGGGCACGCCGATCGCGCTCTCGCTGGGTGTCCCCGCCGGGACATGGCTGGGCGCTGCAGTCGGCTGGCGTCTGGCTTTCTGGATCATGTCGGGCCTGACCGTGCTGCTGATCGCATGGGTGCTGGCCAAGGTTCCAGATTTTCCCGGTGCCGCGCATGACGAACGTCTGCCGTTCCGACATGTTCTGTACATGCCCGGCGTGCGGTCTGTCCTCGGTGTCGTGATGGCCTGGATGCTCGCGCATAATGTTCTCTACACCTACATCGTGCTGTTCGTGACACCGGCCGGGCTGGCGGGGCAAGCAGATCGCATTCTGCTGCTGTTCGGGGTCGCCGCCCTCATCGGCATCTGGTTGACCAGCCGCACGGTCGATCACGCCCTGCGCCTGTCCGTCCTGCTCAGCCTTGCCATATTCGCGGTCGTCGCAGCGGCATTTGCCGTCGGATCAGCATCACCTGCGGTCATCATGATCGGTGTCACGATATGGGGACTGACATTTGGTGGCGCCGCAACCTTGCTCCAGACAGCACTTGCCGATGCGGCTGGCGATGGCGCGGATGTCGCGCTGTCGATGAATGTGGTGGCATGGAATAGTGCCATAGCCGGTGGGGGCCTTCTGGGCGGTGTGCTGCTCGACACATGGGGTGCGGCGTCATTCCCCTGGGCCGTGATGGGGCTCGCTGCTGTCGGCTTCCTGATCGCATGGCAGGCCCGGTCCCACGGATTTCGGCCCGGCCACCGGCTCGGACATGGGGGCGAGAGCTAAAAATTCGATGGGAACGGGTTGGTGAGTAGCAAGGCAATGGCGAAGGCGATTGACCTTGTTAACACCGGTGACCAACTGTTCCATTGCTCCCCGAGGAAAGTCCCGGATGATTATCCGGGACTTTCCGACCTTGAACTTTAATGTTCTGAAAGAAATTGCTCTCGCGACAGTTTTTTTATGATCCCGATATTCACCATCCCTGTTCGGTGGGCAGAACGAACAGTTCTGCGACATCCATTCGGGATGGTGATTTCAGCGCAAACAGGATTGTGTCAGCAATATCCTCGCCTTCCAGACAGGTCATGGAAGCGGCCAGGTTATCCATCTGCTTGCGGTAAGCGGGGTCCGTAATCTGCTCGTACAGTTCCGACTTCACGGCGCCCGGTTGAATGCAGGTGACGCGGATATTGTGCTTTGGCCCGATCTCCATCCTGAGCCCATCGGAAAACGCCGTGACAGCAGCCTTGGTGGCGCAATAGACAGCCAGGCCAGTAAAGACTTTCCGGCCCGCAATCGAAGACATATTGAAGATATGGCCTGAATGCTGTGCGATCATCTGTGGAAGAACCGCCGCCGTTGCATTGAGAACACCGGACACGTTGACGTCCACCATACGCTGCCATTCATCCACTTTCAGGCTGTCAACGTTTGACAGAGGCATCAGGCCCGCATTGTTGACCAGCACATCAATCCTGCCGAACCGGGCGATAAGGATGTCTGCTGCAGCCTTGCATGACGTGAGATCCGTAACGTCGGTTGGAAGGGCAACCGCTTTGCCGCCTGCCCCGGTGATTTCCGTCACCAGTGCGTCCAGACGGTCCTTGCGCCGTGCTGCCAGACCGACAATAACGCCTTCTGTTGCAAGTTTGCGTGCTGTTGCAGCGCCTATCCCGCTGGAAGCGCCGGTAACAAGTGCGACCTTACCCTTGATACTCATGATAATCTCCGCGCAATTTGTTTAAAAAAGATCGGGGAAACAGGTAAAGACCACGGAAGATGGCTTCTCTCGCCCTCTTGCTAAAACCATTGTGATTTTGCGATTTTGTAAGTTGATCTGGACAATTCACGGCACGGCTGAAAGGTAAACCGGATGCTGCACCCGCATCGTTCTTCGCTGCACGCCGCCAGTTATGCTCTGGAGGACCGTATTCCGGGCCGCAAAATCGGACAAAGCCAGGGGGCGGCATGGAACGAGGCTGAGGCGCAGATATTCCGTCGACCGCAACACGAAGATGAGGTGCTAGTTCCGGCCGTGGCCGAACCTTTGCTGGTCTGGGTCATCTCGGGAGAAGCCCAGATCGAGGAACGCGAACTGACAGGGGACTGGACGAAAAGTGAGGCCAGATCCGGATCATTTTTCCTGACACAGACCGATGCACCTTACCTCATGCGCTGGCAGGCTGATCCGGACCGTCCGTTTGAAGTCCTGCATCTTTATCTAGGCCTTACTCTGGTGAACCGGGCCGCCCGATCGTTGGGGCTTAATCCGTCACACCTCTCCATACGCGACATTTCCGGTGTTCAGGACGCATTCATCTCTGGCGTGCTGACAGGCCTGACGGCTGAGATCAAGACGCCTCATTCGGCCAGTTCTCTATTTGTGAACGGACTTCTGGAAGGTCTGACCGTCCATCTTCTGCGTCATTATGCCCGCGCACAGCCTTCGCCCACGCCCAGACCCGCACAACTGCCAGCGTGGAAGCTGCGCAAGGCGCTTGATCATATGGAGGCCCATCTCGCCGAACCGTTCGATCTCGATTTTCTGGCCGGGTTGTGCGCGATGAGCCGGTTTCATTTCAGCCGGTCATTTCACAACACCATGGGGCAAAGCCCATCACGCTGGTTTATCCAGCGGCGTGTGGAACATGCGAAGGAACTTCTATCCAAGACCAACAGATCCGTGATCGAGATTGCCCTGACCATTGGTTATGAGAGCCCGAGCCATTTCGCACAGGTATTTCGCAAGGAAACGAGCATGAGCCCCCGCGACTATAGGAAGCTATGATGCTGCCGGATAAGGCGGCTATCGTCTTTCTGCTTCAAATATATTGAACAGATGCCGATTATGTCCTGCTCAACAAGAAACTGTATGATCCATTTTTGGAACAAAAATTTACGAGGACTGTATGGATGTCGATTTTAAAATAATGACTAGCCGTCCGAACTGTCCAGACCAACGCAGCGATACCCAGTCATTCTGGCGCGATCAGACCTTGCCTTTTGTCGAGAGCCGCCGCGCCTGCCAGAGTGGGGCCTGTTACAGGCCCCACCATCACCCGACCTTTTCCATTGGTGCTGTCGATGGTGGCACCAGCGTTTTCACAGGCGCTGCCGGTGGCCCGGTTCTCCTGTCTTCTGGAACGCTCGTCTTCATACCGGCATCACGTGTTCATGCATGTAACCCGGCTCCCGACACAGCATGGAGCTATCAGATGCTGCATCTGGATGCCGCGTGGCTCCAGACTGTTCGGCGGGATTATGCGCGAGCCGAATTGATGGAAGATGAGCCGGTGCGTATTGTGACCAATCCGGGGATCTATGCCCGCTTCTGCCGCCTCAATACGCTGCTGTTCGAAGAAGCCGATCCGATTGAGAAGGAGGCCGCGTTGATCGAGTGTGTCCAAGACTACGACAGCAAACAGGGGCTTCTTATTGAAAGACCGCTTGTTCCCCCAAACATGGCCGAACAGATCCAACCGGCCCTGGACTATCTGTGTGCCCGGCCCACCGTCAGTACTACCTTGGACAAATTGGCAGCCCTGGCAGGCATGAGCCGCTATCAAGTCATCCGGGCATTCCGTACTGTCACCGGCATGACACCACACGCTTGGCAACTCAACCAGCGCGTCAACCTTGCCAAAGAGTGGATTCAAAACGAGAACAGCCTCGCAGACGTGGCCCAGCACCTTGGTTTTGCGGATCAGGCCCACTTCCAGCGAGTGTTCAAGGCGCATACCGGCGTGACGCCTGGCCGCTTTCGAGCCTAATGCTGATGGCGGCGCGGCTGCAATTTTCTTCAATACAAAAGATGCTTTGGCCAGCACACTGCGTGGAAAAAACGACGAGTGTGTCCTGAATGCAGCCATTCCTGATGATCGCCGCAGCGCATTTCCTGGCGCTGCTTTCTCCCGGCCCCGACTTCTTCCTGATCGCCCGAAACTCGCTATCTTCCAGCTGGCGGGTCGCCAGCGGTGCCTGTCTGGGTATTGCTGTCGCCAATGGTGTGTTCATCGTAGCCGCATTCGCCGGAATTGCCGTGCTGAGCCGAGAAAGCGCATGGTTTGTGATCCTTCAACTGACCGGCTGCGCTTATCTGCTCTATCTCGGCGTGCTGTTCATTCGCCATGCTGGCACCAGTGGGTTAGGAAGTGTGCTGACTCAGGACAGCCATCTCGCACGATCCCGTCTTTGCTTCGCTGCCTGGCGCCGCGCCGCCAGCATGGGCTTCCTGTCAGGGATTCTTAACCCCAAGAACGCACTATTTTACGCTAGTCTGGCTGCAATGCTGCCTGGGCCGCACGCCAGCGCGGGCTGGAAAGCGATCTATGGCATCTGGATGTTCAGCGTCGTGCTGCTGTGGGATCTGCTGGTGGCGGTCATGATCGGCAACCAGACAATCCTGCGGCACTTCGCGCGGGCGCTGCCGTGGTTGGAGCGCATTTCCGGTGCCATGCTGATTCTGCTGGCTGTAGGCGTCATCATTTTTCTGATGCGTTGAGAAGCCCGGCTGGCCTTCTGAAGTCATTGGCCTGACCCTTGGGTGTTTAATCCCGGCGTTTGATGATGTGGCATTTTCACGCGAGTGGAAGGAAGCATTATGGGACAGATACGTCATGGCAGCGCTACGACCACGCACGCGGTGCGAGCAGCAATACAGCGATCGCAGGCTTCGCTCTCGGCGTTGAGCGAGAAGTTCGGGATCAATCCAAAAATGGTGGCGAAATGGCGGAAGCGTCCGCCTGTCGAGGATCAGAATACCGATCCCAGAAGAGCTGCGCTCAACGGTTCTATCCGAGACGGACGAAGCGATGTCGTGACTTTCCGGCGGCCTACTTTACTGCCGCTGGACGATTGCCTTTATGCGTTGCAGGCCACCATCCCGCATCTGACACACTCAGCCCTGCATCGCTGTCTTCAGTGTCATGGGATTTCACACCTACTTGACATTGAAAGGGACAAACCGAAGCACCATCGCTTCAAACGCTACCCGATCGAGTTCTGCCACCTCGACATCGCCGAGGTCCAGACCGCCGAAGGCAAGCTGCATCTTTTCGTCGCCATAGACCGGACAAGCAAGTTTGCGATGGTGCAACTTGCAGATAAGGCCAACAGAAGAACCGCCTGGGAATTTCTCGAACATCTTCTGCGTGTTGTGCCCTACCGGATTCATACCATCCTGACCGATAATGGCATCCAATTCGCCGAGCAGCCCTGTAACCGGGACATGGCGTGGTCACGTTCCATGCGTTTCGACATGATCTGCGAGGCCAACGGGATCGAACATCGCCTGACAAAGCCCGGGACTAAACACCTAAGACTGAAGTTGTATGGGGGTCACGATCTCGGCAGCCCAGAACCGCTGTTCATAAAAAACCCGGTGCGCGACCTCTGATGTTCTGACGTCCGAACATCAGCATATGCTCTCATGCCCTGAAGTTCCCATATTTTGAAATCGTATCTATTTATTCCTATTCTAGGCGCAGGACTCATTTTTTGAGATAGAAAATGAAGCTTGCTGCGATATGGATTTCAGACATGAATGTATAAGCACAGCGGTCGTATCTGGTCGCAATACGTCGCCAGTCTTTCAGTTTTGCGAACATGTTTTCGATGAGGTGATGCTTTTTATACAGATGTCAGTTGTAAGGTGGCTTTGATTTCCGGTTCTTTTTCAGGGGAATACAAGGAGTGATATGGCGTTCTGCAAGCGATAACCTGATCCGGTTGCTGTCATAGCCTCTATCCCCGATGACTTCTTCTGTCTCGTCGGAGAGATCTGCCAGAAGCACGTCTGCGCCTCTGAAGTCACTGACCGTCCCGCAGTCACATGAGGGCGAACAGACCAGCCCTAGGCTCAGGACTCATAGCCTGAACATGAAGGTTGCGGCGAGGCAGATGGCTGAGAAGAATACGGTCGTGCATCTGTCATAGCGGGTTGCAACCCGCCGCCAGTCCTTGAGCCTTCCGAACATGATCTCGATGCGATTGCGGCGTTTATATTTTCTCTTGTCGTATCTGACCGGTTTTCCGCGAGATTTCCGTCATGGAATGCAGGGCTTTATCCCTTTCGCTTCCAGGGCGTCCCTGAACCAGTCGGCGTCATACCTGCGATCTCCCAGCATCCATTGTGCTGCAGGAAGACTGTCCAGCAGGGCAGCAGCACCAGTATGAGCGCTGATCTGTCCCGCAGTCATGAAAAAGCTCAGCGGTCGTCCGCTCTGGTCGGTGATCGCATGCAACTTCGTGTTCATGCCACCTTTGGTGCGGCCGATCAGGCAACTTGAATCTCCTTTATTTAGCCGCAGGCTCGAAGCCGTGCGGTGTGCCTTGAGACACGTCGCATCAATCATGATGGTCTGGAATTCTGCCTTTCCGGCAGCCAGACCGTCCATCATCCGGGCAAAGATCCCATGGCGCCCCAGCGCTTGCAACGGTTGTAGAGCGTCTTATGTGGACCGTATTCCCGGGGCGCATCGCGCCAGCGCAAGCCGTTCCGATTGACAAAAGTGATGCCGCTCAGCACACGGCGGTCATCAACGCGGGCTCTACCGTGGCTCTTTGGGGAAAAGGGCCGCAGACGCTCCATTTGTTCGTCCGTCAGCCAAAACAAGTCGCTCATCTCCAGTCTCCTCACAGAGCCTGAATCAGATTTCCTCAGTCAAATCAATGGGTCCTGAGCCTAGGCATAAAAATACAGTTCACCTCATAAACTAAACTCCGCATCACCTCCCATTCTAGGACGACCTTACAAATTCTGTTTATGGATGTTCTGACGTCCGAACATTAGACCTACTGATGTATGTGAAGCTTTTAGTGGTTTGCCTACTTCGACAAAGCCTCATTCCGGACACAAGGAACATATAACACAATCCTGTATTGTCGCTCTGACCGGACTGAATTCCGCGGCTCGGGTAGGGGCAGTTAAGCGCACATTGATCGTATTCTCCGAAGATCAATTTAGAACCTCGCCTCATATGCGATCAAATTTTTCCTTGACAAGCAAGACTCATAACAATCAACATCAACCATCATCGTTGATGTTGATGCTATTTTACGCATTAAAAGTCTGTCTGGAGAAGTCATAGTGAACGGTCAAACATTTCGAAATAGTCGACTGACCTTGCGATTAAGTCAGGCCGACATCAAAGATGAACTCAACCGTAGACTTGGCCGAAGCTATGATAAACCCAAAATCAGCCGCTGGGAAAACGATAAAGAACCGATCCCGGATGATGTGGCCGAGGTGATACGTAATATGGCTGGGGCAGTTCAAGATTCTGCAAGAATACTCGTAATGGCAAATCAAAAGGGTGGCGTTGGGAAAACAACGTCTTCGCTCAATCTCGCATATGCATTGTCATCACTGGGAGGACGCGTTCTTCTCATTGACATGGATCCCCAGGCCACAGCTACGGCCGGGATACTCGCAGGTGCCAGTGTTGAACTTTATCATCAGGGCAAAACAACCGCCCACCTCATTCTTGGCGGAAAACCTCTTTCTGAAATCGTAGTTGCCGCAGGTACGCTACCAGACGGGCGTGAACTACCCTTTGATTTTATCGCCAGCCATATTGACCTAGCCGAAACGGACGGCCGGAGAGAGCCCGGCTTTGACGCCGCGCTACGGGAAGCCATTGATCCTGTCCGTGAAGACTACGACTGGATCGTGATCGATGCACCTCCCAATCTCGGCATGCTTACATGGATGAGCCTTGCTGCTGCCGATGATGCAATCGTCCCTGTGAGAACCGAGCCTTACGATACGATGGGCGTTGGCCTGATTATCGGCACGATCGGTAAAATCCAACGTCGTCTGAATCCAGGGCTTCGGCTCCTTGGTATTCTACCGACCCAATATAACGCACGCAAATCGGTGGACCGCGAAGTCCTACAACATTTATGTTCCATGATGAAAGACCGTGCGCCAGTTCTGGAACCCGTGCCTTCAAGCGCTGTGTATGGTCATGCTGCACGCGCAGGCCGGATTGCACTGGAGTCCTCTCCTACAGCAGCTGCAACGGCGCCATACCTTAAGCTGGCACGAGCACTCCAAACAAAGACAGACCTTCCTCTTGCAGAAATCGAACAGCCTGAAGGTAATGCGTAATGGCGACCCGACGCAAAACAAAAGCCCCGTCTCCTATTCTTGGCGTAGCTGCTGGTCTTATTGACGACGCCAGCAACAGTTTCGTTCGTCAGGATGGCAAGTTTCGACATACGTTCGAAGTTCCTTTGACAGAAGTCACGCCAGATCCGGACCAGCCACGCAAACATTTCGACGATGAGAGTATCGCTGCACTGGCCGAAACAATGGTCGCTGAAGGGCAACTTCAGCCTATTCTTGTACGTCGTATCACGGGCTCACCATCCAACAAACGGTGGGTCATAGTTGCAGGCGAACGCCGTTGGCGGGCCGCACAACATGCAGGCTGGTCCAACATGCTCGCAATTGAGCACGATGGAGATGCTGAAGTCGCAGCGCTCATTGAAAACCTTCAGAGAGTAGACCTAAACCCTCTTGAAGAAGCGACGGGTATTCAGCGACTGATTGAAAAAAGAGGCTGGAACCAGAGCCAGGCAAGCGAAGTTCTTGGAAAAAGTCGTGGCGAAATCAGTTCCATTTTGAAGATCCTGACGTTACCAGCCGAAATCCTTGAGGAGTTGACGTCAGAACGGGGTGTGGCACGAAATACCCTGGTGGAACTCGCACGAGTTCCCGATCCTGTGAGACAGCAGGAACTCATTGAACAGGCCAGAACCGGACAACTCACGGTGAAAGCTATTCGACTGGGCCGCGCTGATCTTGAACGGACAGACTCAGCACCGACCCGCAAACCGTCCGGCTTTACATTTACATCCGTTGACAGGATGGCTCAGCGTCTAAGTGAAGTCCGTGCCCAACAACTCCCCCTTAATTCGGAAGACCGTGAACGCTTGCGAAGGCTCCGGGCCGAGATTGATCAGGTACTTGGTGATGAAAATACGTAACACTGACAAGAGAATCATTGACCCCTGCCGCATTAACCGGTTTGGTTGCATTCGGAACATCGCGCACAAAAGGCAAGGCGGGGTAGATAATGGCTAGCAACGAAGCTGACCTGTTTGTCGACTCCCTGATAGGGGCTCCGTTAAAGGATGACAGAGCCCTTATGGAATATCCGTTCTTCAGCATTCAGAAGCAACCGCGCATGGAGCCTCTGGTATATGACGACGGAAAAATACAGATCACCATAGAACCTGGCCCCAAAGGGCTTGCGACAATTTGGGATAAAGACATTCTTCTTTATGTCGTCTCCCTTATTAATGAACGCATTGAGCGGGGCATGACTGTCGACCACACAGTTCGCTTCGCTGCACATGATCTCCTGCGCGTCACGGGCCGTGGGACAGGTAAGCGCAGCTACGATCTTTTACTCGATGCACTTCATCGTCTGAGATCTACAAATATCATGACAACAATCGAATCCGCAGACGAACGTGACCGGCGCGGGTTTGGCTGGATAGAGACATGGCGCGTGGTCGAGCGGAAAACATCGACTGGACGTAAAATCATGGCAGCCATTGAAATTACGCTCAATGACTGGATGTTTCGTGCCCTCGTCAAGGAACGCAGGGTGCTGACAATCAACCCCACTTATTTTAGTCTCGATAGTGGCCTGGGGCGCCGTATTTATGAGATCGGACGGAAGCATCTTGGTAATCAGGAAATATGGAAAATCGGTCTAGATAAACTTGCCAAGAAAATCGGTACTACACGCGAATTGCGATTTTTCAAAAGAGATCTTCTTAAAATTATAGGCGATGACGTTATCCCCGATTATCGGCTATCTCTCGAAGTTGGCCCAAGGGGAGGGCGTCCCGTAGTAATTTTTGAGCATCGAGAAGTACGATCTTAACGATAAGACATGAGCAGAACATGTGCGCGATGTTCCGAACCATAAGGCGTTGTAGCGTTTGTTTTCCTAGGCGCCAGTGAACGCCGACAAAGCGCAAAATATCTGAGATACCAAACCTGCTGATTATCGGATGCCATAACTTCTTATCGCGCAAGGAATCAAACGCACAAACGTTCACAGGCAGAGGCCTGGCTTAAACGTGCGCGATATTCCGAATCTCTGATGTTTGGGACGAGACTGGCTTCATAAAAGACACCGAACGACTATAGGCAAGAGCTTGATAACCGACTCAGCAGGGTGCAGATCATTAATGTGCGCGATATTCCGAATATCTGGTCTAATGCCGTTTCCTGCGTGTGCGATATTCCGAAGTTTTCTATTCCTGATATCCATTCCCAAGAATTGGTAGCCTGTTGCAGTTGTTCCTGACGGTCGCAAGGTATGTCTTTTACCCCGTTGACGATGATTACTCCCGTTATTCACAGGAACGCGATTCTCATTCGGAACATCCCGCACATTAAATCGGAATATCGCGCACATCCAAACGGAATATCGCGCACGTTTTCTTTCGGAACATCGCGCACGTCATATCGGAATATCGCGCACAGAAATAGGTCATAACCAAATGATATTAAACGGGTATTTTAGTCTTTAACTTTCTAACAGTTTAAAATAACCTTCTAACCCGTTCGTTGGGGATAAGTCGGCCTTCCTTGCTTTTCATCTCCAATCCAGGCTAAAAGTCATCATCTTTGTACATGTAGATCGGTCTTTTTTACCTTGGCCTTTCAAGGGCGTGTCGTCAGTTAATTCCGATAATGGCGGAGAAGCGTTCCATGATGTTTCTGTTTTTGGAGAGCTGGAAGCTGATTTTCCGTGGATGGCATCGGTTTTTACTTGAAGGGATAACCGGTGTGATCTTCCGTCCTTCAAACGTTTCAATGAGCTGATCAGCATCATAAGCCTTGTCGGCAATAAAGGCTTTGAGATCGACCTCATCCAGCAGGGGTTCTGCTTGCGTGATGTCCGCGCTCTGCCCGGGCGTCAGGGACAGGGCGACCGCCTTTCCGGCTGCATCGACAATAGCGTGGATTTTTGTAGTCAGTCCGCCACGGGACCGCCCGATGGCCTGATCCGCGCCCCTTTTTTTCGCTGTGCTGGTGAGCCCGGACAATCGTGCTGTCGATCATCATGTATTCGTTGTCACGATCAGCAGCCAGATGCCGGAAAATCCGTTCGATCACACCGCTTTCGCACCAGCGACGCAGTCGCCGGTGGACGTTTTTCCAGTCACCAAAACGGACAGGCAGGTCACGCCAGGGAATGCCGGCACGGTAACGATACAGAACCGCTTCCACGAACAGACGGTTATCGGCAGCCGTTCCGCCGACATGACCTTCACGACCCGGAAGAAGATCTTTTATCTATTCCCACTGGTTGTCACTCAGGCCATATCGTCGCATTCATTTTCTCCCTGAAAACAGGGAGAAAACATCACAGAGCAAACGGGAGTACAAGCTTCATGGCGCAAGATGCTAACTGACGACACGCCCTAAGTGATGTGACTACCTGCACATGGACGACCCGCTATGATGGTCTTGAGGTATTCGAGGCCAAACGGTTAAAGGTGCTGGAAGATGAAAACAGTCGCCTGACCCTGACACGTCTTCTGGTGCGAAAAGGTCTTACATCTCAAAATACCGGATCAGGCCGCCAGACAAGAGGCTCAGGGACATGTCCCCGAAACCTTTGTCATGCCATCAACCCCAAGCCATAAAACCGGGAACTCTCTTTTTGAGTAGATACAAAAAGGGGAGGTGCGTCAGTCAAACTGGATTTTCAAAAGAATCTAAGGAAATGGCACGTTTCAAGGCAGTAAAATAAGAGTTTTTGAATTGTCTGCTCATAGGGGCATCGGGAATGAACACGTCAAAGACGTGATAGGCACCGGGAATGACACAGACTTCTGTCGGCACGCCAGCGGCCATCAGGCGCCGGGCATATTCCAGATCTTCGTCCAGAAACAGGTCCAGGGAACCTACGCCAATATAGGCAGGAGGCAGTCCCGTCAGGTCCGTTGCACGAAAGGCTGCGGCATATTCTGAAATGCCCGCGCTTCCGGGCGTTTGACCAAGATAGGCGTTCCATGCGTAATGATTGGCGGAACGCGTCCAGATGTATTCGCCCAAGGCGGGCGATGACATGAGTGTTGTTCCGGTCCGATCATCCAGCATGGGATAAATCAGGAGCTGGAAAAGGACTTTGATTTCCGCCCGATCGCGTGCCAGCAGGGCAAGGCAGGCTGTCAGGCCGCCGCCTGCGCTATCTCCTCCAATAATCAGGCGGTTTTGATCAATCCCCAGTACGGCTGCATGGTCATGTGCCCATTTCAGGGCAGCATAGCAATCCTCGATTGCGGCAGGGTATGGGGCTTCCGGTGCCAGACGGTAATCAACCGAGAAAATCACCAGACCCAATTCGCTGACCATCTGCCGACAGCGTGCATCATCGACTTCCGGCGTGCCGCTTACAATACCGCTGCTATGGATATAGACCAGCGCAGGAGCGTTCGGGTGGCGGCCTACGGGCCTGTAGGTCACAACAGGAACAGCAGGAGCACCCGCAGGCCCGGGCACGTGGCATTCCTCAACCCTGACGTCAGGATATTCGGTAACCTTGACGCTGCGGATGGCGGAAATGAATGCCTTGCGTGTTTCGTCGAGGGTTTCATCTGAAAGACCATCAAAGGAGGGCAGGACTTTCAGGGCTGCGCGAAATTCCGGGGCGACGGGATTGTGAGGCATGAGAGTTTCTCCGCGTTATCTTTTCCTCACGATAGAAGGTATCGGATCAGAAGCATCATCACGTCCAACTGATTGAACGGAAAGTGTTATTCAGGGAATTCAGGCTCGTAAATCCGGGGCAGTTCACACAGGCGTATTGTTTCATGCCACAATATGCTTGTATGCGTTTTTTTGTATTTATTTTTATTCACCTATATTTTATCTTGTCAATCAATTAAGGTGTCTGAAATCATATATGGTAAGCACTCATCACCGCGACCACATATAAATACAAAGCATAGGACAAATAAAAATGTCTATTGACCAGATGAGCAAGAACATGTCGGAAAACGGGGGCTTCATCGCGGCCCTGGATCAGAGCGGGGGATCCACGCCGGGTGCGCTGCGGCATTACGGCATACCCGACAGCGCCTACAGCACCGATGCTCAGATGTTTGCCCTCATGCACGAAATGCGGGTCAGGGTCATCACCGCCCCGGCCTTTACAGGCAAGAAGATCCTTGCCGCCATCCTGTTCGAGCAGACCATGAACGGACTGGTCAACGATACGCCGGTCCCCACCTATCTGTGGAAGGAAAAGGGGGTTGTCCCGTTCCTGAAGGTGGACAAGGGGCTGGAGCCCGAAACGGGCGGCGTGCAGATGATGAAGCCCATTCCCACCCTTGAAGCCATGCTGGATCAGGCGGTCAGCAAGGGTATTTACGGCACGAAGGCGCGCTCGGTCATCCGCCTGGCCGAACGTGAAGGCGTTGCCGCCATTGTGAAGCAGCAGTTCACCCTGGCCGAACAGATTGCAGCACGCGGCCTTGTGCCTATCATGGAACCCGAAGTCCTGATCAAAAGCCCGGACAAGGCAGGGGCGGAAGCCCTGCTGCATGATGAACTGCACCGTGGGCTGGATACGCTGCCCGGTGACTATCAGGTGATGATCAAGGTCTCGATCCCTGAAAAGGCCGATCTTTACCTTGACCTGATCAGGCACCCACGCGTGCAACGTGTCGTGGCGCTGTCCGGTGGGTACCCGCGTGATGAAGCCTGCCAGCGACTGGCAGCCAACCATGGCATGATCGCCAGCTTCTCACGCGCGCTGCTCGAAGACCTGCGCTACACCATGACGGATGCGGATTTTGATGCGGCTCTTGCAAAATCCATCGACCAGATCTTCAAGGCTTCGACGCAGAAGATCTGATACCCGTCCTTACCTTATCTCAAATAGAAAATGGCTTCCGGTTCATTCCGGAAGCCGTTTTTTTGTCTACCTGCCTCGCTGTTCTGTTTCAGGAAGATGGATGTATGGACATTTTTCCATCCTGCGGCAGATGCGCCAAAATCGGCGGCCTGAAAGACTTTGGGCGCATAATACATCAGCACGTTGATGCCGATCAGCTGCTGCATGATCTGCTGCATGATGCCCAACCCGACCGAGCGGCGGAAGTTGGCGTTGTTGCGGAAAAACGAAAATCCTTCCGACCGGCCCGGGTCAGTTCCGTGGCGATATCGGATATTTCCCGGTCAGCCTGCTGCGTGCTGGGGCGCAGGTAACGCATCACCGTGTGGGCACGCAGCTTTCCCCCACATCATGAGCCAGCGCGGGCTGCCTGTGGCACGATGACCCTGTTGCACGCGCAGACGTGTGAGGGCATTGGCGTGTGGTCCTGCTATGATCATGATCCTGATAATACGGACGGACATTGTCATGCAGGACGATCCCCTTTTTTCACTTGCCGGAAGACGCGCACTTGTTACCGGAGCCTCCCGTGGCATTGGCCTGACCCTGGCGCGTGGCCTTGGCCGGCATGGGGCGAAAATTGTGCTGAATGGCCGCCATCCCGAACCACTGGAGGCCGCCCGCGCCATGCTGGAACGCGAAGGGGTGGAGGCCGTGATTGCGCCCTTTGACGTGACTGATCAGGACGCCGTCATTGCGGGGGTTGAAAAGATAGAGGCCGAATACGGCCCAGTTGATATCCTGATCAACAATGCGGGCATCCAGCGCCGTGCCCCGCTGGACCAGTTTAGCCGGGCGGACTGGGATGCCCTGATCGCCACGAACCTGAACGCGGTTTTTTTTGTCGGGCAGGCCGTAGCAAAGCATATGCTGCCGCGTGGACGGGGGAAAATCGTCAATATCTGTTCGGTACAGAGCGAACTGGCACGACCAGGCATCGCGCCCTATACCGCAACCAAGGGAGCGGTCAAAAACCTGACCAGGGGCATGGCAACGGACTGGGCCCGTCACGGTCTGCAGGTCAATGGACTTGCGCCGGGTTATTTTAAAACAGAAATGAATGAAAAGCTGGTGGCCGACCAGGCCTTCACCCAATGGCTGTGCCAGCGCACGCCTGCCGGCCGGTGGGGGAATGTGGAGGAACTTGTCGGGGCGGCTGTCTTCCTGTCTTCCGATGCCTCTAGCTTCGTCAACGGGCATGTGCTCATGGTTGACGGGGGCATAACCGCTTCCGTGTAGACAAAAAGTGGACTTCCTGCCCATTTCCGCCACGTCCGGGCGGGAATGGGCAGGGTCCTGTCACGTGCCCAGGGATAGCAGGATCTTGGAAGCCTGCCTGCGGTCTGGCGCGAGGGCAAAGGCTGCGGCAAATTCGCTCAGGGGAAACTGCCGGGTAACCACAATGTCGGCAATTTCGGGCCGTTCAGCCAGCAGGGCCAGTGCGGCATCGAATTCCGTGTCAAAACGGAATGTTCCCCGAAAATCAAGTTCACGGCTGATGATCTGGGCAATCGGCACGGGTATGTCGCCTGGCGGGAACATGCCAACCTGCACCAGTATGCCGCCCCGCCGTGTGCGGGCTATGGCCGCAGGCAGGGCGGCTGGCACGCCTGTGGCTTCAAACAGGATATCGAATTCTTCCTCCACTGCGGCATGGCGGGTGTTGTAGCACTGGCTTGCGCCCAGTCGGGTTGCGCACTGGAGTGGAAAATCCTCCAGATCGGTTGCCACAATCCGTTTTGCGCCGTGGTGGACCAGCCCCGCCACGATGAACAGCCCGATTGGCCCCGCACCCTGTACCATCACGTTACGACCGCGTACATCGCCTGCGCGCGCAATGGCATGCAGGGCTACGGATAACGGTTCGGCAAGACAGGCCTGGCGGAGAGTCAGGCCGGGGGGAAGGGGATGGAGCTGTGTCGCCTTGACAGTCATCGCCCGCCGAAAGCCGCCATTGGTATGGGGATCACGTGCGGCACTTCCCAGGAACTGCATGTTGCGGCACAGGTTGCGCTGTTTGCGCACACATTCAGGGCAGTGACCACAGGGCTGTGCCGGATGGATGGCCACGGCTTCACCTACGGAAAAATCTTTCACATCGTGGCCCAACGCATCAATGGTGCCCGAGACTTCATGCCCCAGAATCATGGGGGTGTGCAGCACGGACGCCCCGACGCCCCCATGGGCAAAATAATGCAGGTCGGAACCGCATATGCCGCCCCAGGCCATATTTACCCGCACTTCATCACGTCCGGGAGGAGGAACGGGAGCGGGGTCCAGCCTCAGGTCATGCGGCGCATGGATCACCAGTGCCTCGGTCAGGCAGGAACCGACGTTTTTCAGGCTTGCTTCAGTGGACACGTTCAGGATGCTCCCCGCCTGTCATAGGGCTGCCGCTTCCGTAGGGACGGGTTAGGCTGGCATGATCGCCCTGGAACAGTGCATGGCAAAAGGTGATGGTCGTGCTCGTAACGAGACAACAGACACTCTGGTTTCCGCCATGAAAAAAGGAGGAGGTCCGCCACCGTTCCGTCCGCCCATGGATGACCAGAGGCATGGTGGCATGTGAAAGGGAGTATTTTTATAATGCCGTGCGATAGGGAGCGATACCGCGCCCTTCATTATTTATATCAACCCGGTGGCCAACCATGGGCAGGGCACGGTGATGACAGTCCTCGCGGGTGCATGCACGGCATCCCGGCCCGATGGGAATGATCATGCGCGGATCATTCAGGTCCAGTCCCGCGGAATAGACAAGGTGTTCGGCATCGGTAATGGAGCAACCCAGAACCACGGCGGTCAGGCGCGGACGGTCAAGGTAGGATATGCTGCTGCGCCCGACAGTACGGGCTATGTTGAGATAGAGGGCGCCGTCGGTTGTCTGTGACAGCTGGACCTGTAACTGCTGGGGCGTGCTGAATGCACGGAAAATATTCCATAATGGGCACGGACCACCGAAGCGGGACTGGGTAAAGCGGTTTGCACTGAAACTTTTAAGAATATTGCCAGCGATATCCGTCTTGAGAAAGTAAAAGGGTATGCCCTCGCTTCCCGGACGTTGCATGGTACTGAGCCGATGGCATGCCTGTTCGAAACTGACCCCGAAATGGCGCTGCAACCGTTCCAGATCATGGCGGACCTCACGTGCGGTTACCCGAAAACGCTCATAAGGCAGGAGCAGCGCCCCGGCAAAATAATTGGTTAGATAGACACGCGCCAGTCCCCGTGCCTCACTTTCTCGCAGGCGGGAGCGGCGGATGGTGCGTGCAAACACGGCCTGATGCTCGATCTGCCCCAGCGCCTGCGCCATCCAGAACGTACTGCTCTCTGCCGGGAGGATGCGCGAAAGGAAGATGATGCGTGCCCGCCGGTCCATCCGCCACATTACTCCCCGCTGCCCCAGGCTGAGATCGGTTTCCGTGCGTATGCCATGATGGTCCAGAAGATAGCGGGTAAGCTGTTCCCGGGGGCTTCCTTCATCCAGTCGCATCATCTCGAACTGGCGTTCCGCCGTGCGGTCGACTTCATCAAAATAGTTGCGCTGGAACTGCACCCAGTCATTGACGGCCTCATAAGGCTCCACCCGATCCGGGGCATCATCCTGTCTGGCGTGCGATGGTGCGGTTGCGCCGATCAGTGGGGCTGCAGCCTGTTCCTGCCGTAGCAGATAGGCACGATAGAGCCGGACAAACTGGGCGCATAGATCAGGTGCTGCGCGCATGGCGGCCTGGATACTGTCGAGCCTGATGGCGTCCGTGTCGAATACGGGGTCGGTCAGTATTTCACGCAATGCCTGTATGCCACGGGTTTCTTCAGTATCACTGAAATAATCCACCCCTACCGAAAATATGTCGCACAGGGCACCAAGCAGAGGCAGCGGCAGGGGGCGTATGTCATGTTCGATCTGGTTGAGGTAACTGGCTGATATGCCCAGCCGCAGTGCGAGCGCACTCTGTGTCATGCTCACACGGTTGCGTTGATGACGGATGCGTGACCCGGTGAAGGTTTTGGTGGCGGCTTTTTTCATCTTCGCAACCTTTGCAATTCGCGCCGCGGCGTTCGCCCCTTTAAACGGCAAAACATCTTCCGTCCGCAACCGCGATTTGTCACAGTCCGTGGTAACAAAAGCAAACAAGAGCACCGCTTATGAAATGCCATGACGGGGCGCAGCCCCATATCGATAACAGTTTTTTATGGAACCGGACCGCGCGGGTGATGACCATCCGCTTCGGCTCCCGGTTGTGGCAGGCGGCGCGTGTCCGTCAGGCAGGCGTCCGTCCGTCATCGCGTTTTTTCGCGTAAAGCACACGTCACCTCTCTTTTAATTTATGACTGCATCACGCGTGACCCGTGCTGGAGCAGTTGAACAATGGGGAACAGGTCCATGATCAGCAGGACTTATGACAACGTGTTCGTTCTGCCTGCCATCCATGCGCGGCAGCACTCTACTCAACTGGCCGATTACGCGGTCTCGCCGCCTGTCGACCCGCTGCCGCAATATGCTGCGCCCATGCTGAATATGTCCGTTTTGTGCATTGACCGTCATCTGGGCGATCATGCGGACAGGGCGGCGCTAATCTGGCCGGGATCAGGCGCGCGGCCAGAGGAACGGGTTTCCTATCAGGCACTGCATGAGCACGTCTGCCGCCTTGCAAATGCCCTGCTGGATCAGGGTGTGCAACGTGGCGACAGGGTTGCGATCCATATGCCGTTGATGATGGAAAGTATCGTCGCGGTACTGGCCTGCATCCGTATCGGTGCGGTGCATGTCGTGCTGGCCGGGGTGTCTGATGGTCCTTCCCTGGCTGAACGGCTGGTGCAATGTGGCGCTGTCGTCGTTCTGACAGGCCATGAAACAGGCAGCGGTGAAGCGCCGACCTCGCTAAAGTCCAGGCTGGACAGCGCCCTGGCCATTGCCGGTTCCCGTTGCCGGGTGCAGATGGTTCTGGTCGTAGCACCCGCCGGAGCGGACGTGCCGATGAAGCCGGGCCGCGACCATTTTTATGATGCCGTTGTGGACTGGTACGAGCCTGATTTTCCGCCTGCGGTCATGTTTGCGGATGATCCGCTGTTTCTTCTCTATCCATCGCACCGGCCAGGCGGGAAACGCGGCATGACATATACGGTAGGGCAGTACAGCCGCCTGACCAGCTACGCCATGGAAATGCTGGCGCCACAGGGCAACGAAGAAATTCCTTACAGTCTCCTCAATATGGCGTGGAATGCGGGGCAGACCGCGCTTGTGGTCAGCGTGCTGGCAAAAGGCAGCACCATTGCCGCCCCCGGTGATGGCCTTCCGCCCCAGAATATCTGATCTGGGCGCACCATGTTCACGATTTTGTTTTTAGCCTGACAAAACTGGTTCGGTAGGGCGGCGTTTTCAGTCAAGCGTCGCCTGTTACTGACGTTCTGAAATAAACAATAAATAAAAATTCAACATTCGGTTGTTTTCCATACCTGATGCCACAAGACACGCCCCCTGTGGGGGAAGCGTGCCCGTTATGGAGAGGGCCTGCAATTGTCCCTGATTATCCCATGAGCAGCTCTATCGGTTGGGGTCTGATTGGCGCAAGCAATGTTGCCCGACAGTGGATTGTCGATGCCATTCGTGCGCAGCCAGACAGCGAGATCCTGAACGTGCTGAGTTCGAGCGAAGAACGCGGTGCCCGATTTGCAACTGAAAACGGCATCCCCGCCCACACGACGGATATCGACGCGATCCTGACAGACGCGAACGTGAATGCCGTATATATCAGCACCGCCAACCAGTTTCATTGTAGCCAGACACTCGCGGCAGCCAGCGCCGGGAAAAACATCCTGTGCGAAAAACCGGTTGCCCTGAGCATTGATGATGCCCGGAAAATGATTGCCGCCTGCCGTGACGCAGGCGTGGTCCTGGCGGTCAACCATCATCTGCGCTGCAATGCCATGCACCAGAAACTACAGCAGCTTCTGGAAGCAGGGGCGATCGGACAGCTCAATGCCGTGCGGGTATTCCATGCCAATTTCCTGCCCCAGGCCCTGCAGGGATGGCGTGTCAACGACCCCAACGGGGGCGGGCTGATACTCGACAGCACGATTCATGACATTGACACGCTCCGTTTCCTGATCGGCAGCAACCCGACACATGTCATGGCCATGACCCAGAGCGGTCGCCTTGCCCATGATGGCGTGGAGGACGGCATTATGGTGGTCATGCGCTTTCCCGGTGATGTGCTGGTCCAGATCCATGGTTCCTATACCGTGCCCTTCTCTGAGGGTGGGGTCGAGTTCTATGGCAGTAATGGTGTCCTGATCGGGCGCGACTGCATGAGTCAGCGGGCCGCAGGGCGGCTGTTCATGCGTAATGCCGATGGTGAAAAGGAAATACCGGTTCACCATCACAATCTCTATCACTACGCCCTTGCCGCATTCAGCAATGCGGTGCGTGGCACGGGGCAACCCGCCGCGACCGGCGAAGATGGCCTTGCTGCACTGGCCATAGCGCTGGCCATTCGTGAATCGGCCCTTACGGGCCGTCAGGTCGAAGTGGAAATCCCATGACACAAGCAGCATTCGGGGCCATCGGCGCAGATGGCGCGATCATGTCTCCCCCGGTCCGCCTGGCCCTGACGGTAAGCGAACTGCGTCGCGCGGCATGGACATGCTCGTTGGGAAGTGCGCTGGAATATTATGACTTCGCACTCTACAGCCTGGCATCGGCACTGGTTTTCGGGCCGCTCTTCTTTCCTTCGGCCACGCCGGTGACAAGCCTTATCGCCAGTTTCGCAACCTATTTTGTCGGGTTTGCCGTGCGCCCCATTGGCGGGATCGTGTTCGGTCGGCTAGGCGACCATATCGGCCGCAAGAAGGTCCTGCTGATGACCATAACCCTTATGGGTCTGGCCAGCACGGGTATCGGCCTGATCCCGACCTATCAGACAATAGGGATATGGGCACCCATCCTGCTCATTACGGCCCGGATGCTCCAGGGGCTCGGGGCAGGGGCGGAGCAGGCCGGTGCCGCCGTGATGATGACGGAATACGCCCCTGTGGGTCAGCGCGGGTTTTATGCCTCGCTGCCATTCCTCGGCATCCAGATCGGCACCATTATTGCAGCCGTGGTGTATTGCAGCCTTCTGTTCGGGGTGACGGACATCACGCATTCATGGATATGGCGGCTACCGTTTCTGGTCAGTGCCGTCATTCTGGTGGTTGCGCTTTATATGCGCCTCAAACTTCGGGAATCTCCCACTTTCGAGGTGATCCAGCGCAAGGTGGCGGAAGAGCGTGAATCGCTTTTTTCCCTCATCCAGGGCTCATGGCGCACGATTTTGGCCGGGATCGGTGTGAGAATGGCCGAAAACGGCGGCTCTTCCATCTATCAGGTTCTGGCGATCAGCTATCTTGTCAACACCATGGGTCTGGGTGGACTGCTGGGCACGACATCGCTGATAACGGCTGCAGTGGTCGGCGGCTTTACCGTGCCGATTGCCGGTCGACTGAGTGACCGTTTCGGGCGGATCAGGGTATATCGCACCTTTGCCATCCTGCAGGCCATCACGGCGCTGCCGGTATGGTATGCTTTCAGTACCGGCCGCCCGCTGCCTGCCATTATCGCGCTGTCCGTCGCACTTGGGGTAACCACCTGGGGCATGTTTGGCACACAGGCGGCCATGCTGCCGGAAATGTTTGGCGCCCGGCACCGGTACATGGCCGTATCGCTGGCGCGTGAAGTCTCGGCCGTGATTGCGGGGGGCATAACGCCCCTTATCGGATCGTGCATCATCAGGTGGGTTGCAACCTTTTCGCCATCCGCGGCGCATCCGGGGCAGATGTCGTGGCTGCCAATTGCGGGCTATGTCATTTTTCTTGCAGGCATTACCGTTGGAACAACTTATTTCATACCGGAATGCCGCAACCGTGATCTCGTTGAGCAGAACGACATTCTATAGTTGTATTTTATTTCATTATGGAAAGTGCAGACCAAAATCGTTTTTATCGGGCATGATACCGAAGTTATGACCCAATTTTCTGCTACTGGCAGCGTAAGTGCCCATCTTGCCTTAACTGGAAACATGAAATCATGAAACCTGAAATCCTGCTGATTGAACCCATGATGCCCGAAATCGAAAAACAGCTTGATGCCGCCTATACCGTGCATCGTTTTACCTCGGTTGCGCAGTTGAAGGAAAGCGTGGGCAGGATACGCGGCATTGCAACAGGGGGTGCGACCGGTGTGCCTGAAGCCGTGATGGACAGCCTGCCCGCCCTTGAGATCATAGCCATAAACGGCATCGGTACGGACGCCGTAGACCTGAAGAAAGCCAGGCAGCGCAATATCCATGTCACGACCACGCCGGGTGTCCTGACCGATGATGTGGCGGATATGGCCATGGGGCTTGTCCTGTCGCTTCTGCGCGGGCTGCCCGCAGGGGACCGGTATGTTCGTGACGGGGCATGGGGGGATAAACCCGCCCTGCCGCTCGGGCGCAAGGTAACCGGCAGGAAACTTGGTATCATAGGCATGGGCCGGGTGGGGCGTGCGATTGCGCATCGCGCTCAGGCTTTTGGCATGCCGGTATCCTATACCGACCTGCGAGATTTCGAACTGGAGGATTATGCTTTCGTGCCTGATCTGCCGACATTGGCGCGGGACAGCGAAATTCTGGTCATTGCAGCATCGGGTGGTGAAGGATCACGGCATCTGGTCAACCGCGAGATTATGGAAGCGCTGGGGCCCGATGGTTTTCTGGTCAATGTTGCCCGTGGTTCGGTCGTGGATGAACAGGCGCTGATACAGGTGCTTGATGCGGGGAAAATGGGGGGTGCGGCGTTGGATGTATTCGAGCATGAACCCGACGTGCCTACGCCACTCCGCCAGTCTGCCCGTGTGGTCCTGCAACCCCATCGTGCCAGCGCAACCGTAGAAACGCGGCTGGCCATGGGAGAACTGGTTGTTAAAAATCTTGCGGCCCATTTTGCAGGTCAGTCATTGTTGACTGCCGTGATCTGAACTGACGTGCTGCTTGTGTGAGATACGTCTGCAGCCGGGCGTATCCACCACATACTGAAGATATCCCTGCTGGCAGGGTGGCTTCAGGCATCTATAATTTCCGAAAAATCCTGAACAAATATTCAGAAAAATAATATTTGTTCAGGAAACAATAAATCCAGCGGGAACAGGATGGATGCGTGCGTTATTGATGGTTATCATGATATTATTTCGTCCAAAACACATTTTCGGAACAAAAGCCTGGATCATCATTATCATCGCGGGTATGATTCTGTGCAGCCAGGCAACCGCGCAGACTTTTCAGGATAACTCCAACAGTGACGCCAGGCTGCGTGTGGCGACACCACTCATGGCCCATCCGTCAGACGGGCCTGTGGTTCCGCCATTTTCCCGGCCGGAAGCACTGTTTACGGACCCATTCGGCATGACGTCATGGCTGCGCGCACGTGGCATTGCGTTGACTATGGATAACACGAATGAATATACGGCAGCAGTTTCAAGTCCAACGCCGGGTTATCCGAATTACAAGCAGGGATCCAGTAATGCAGGGCAGATGAATACCGCCCTGCATATCAATTGGGAAAAAATCATCGGCCTGAAAGGGTTTGCCACCCATACGCTTTTTACCAGTCGGTATGGCACGACCGCCAACCGCATGATGGGAGACTGGCTTGCACACTCATCGGAAATATATGGAGGAGGGGGCAATGTTGTTGTTCATCTGGTTACGGCATATGGGGAAGAAAACCTGCTCGGTGGCCGTGTCAGTATTGCCGGGGGACGGTTGACTGCAATGAGTGAATTCAGCGCCAGTTCGCTTTTCTGCAATTTTCAGAACAACGGTTTCTGCGGGCGGCCCAAGGCGGCGATCGATAATCAGTATATTACGTCCTACCCGGCCGGAGAGTGGGGCTTTCGTGTCCGTGGCCGTCCATCGCGCTACATTTACATACAGGCCGGTGTTTATTTTGCCGAACGTGGAATCTACGCGAACAGCCAGCACAGGACCGGGTTTCATTTCAATTCATCCAATATCGTAGGACAGCTTGCGCCAGTTGAGCTAGGCTGGGAGCCCCTGTTGGGCCACCAGCATAAACTGCCGGGACATTACAAGATTGGCGGTCAGGTGATCTCTGCTCCCAACCCCGACAATTACTATGATACTCAAGGCCAGCCTTATGCTCTTTCTGGCAGAACGGCCCGCAATCATCAGCAGACATGGAGCACATGGTTTGAAATTGACCAGAAGATCCTCCACCATTCCTATTCCAATGCCGAAGGCGGCCTGACCGCAATGAGCGGGGTGGTCTATAATGATCCGCACACATCATTGCGCAACTACGAAACATATGTGGCCTTTGTGGATCGTGGTTTTATCAGAAGTCGCCCCTATGATTCGTTTGGTGTCGTCATGACATATGTAAAGATTGCGCCC